>SKWC01000078.1 GCA_007129145.1 Rubritepida sp. | reverse complement strand
CTGTCCTTCTACGCGACGGGTCCCTGCGCTACAGCGCGGTGAATGGAACGGCTGATCTACACACTGGTACGCGCCGCGGACTGGCGCCGGGCCGAGGCGCTGGGCGAATACCGCGGCAGCGCGGACGACCTGCGCGACGGTTTCCTGCACTTCTCGACCGCGGCGCAGCTGCGCGCCACCGCGGCCAAGCATCGCGCCGGCGAGGCCGATCTGCGCCTGGTTGAGGTGGAGGCGGCCGCGCTGGGTGCGGCGCTGCGCTGGGAACCCGCTTCCGGCGGCAGGCGTCCCGGCCTGTTCCCGCATCTCTACGGCCCGCTGCCGCTGGCCGCCGTGCTGCGCGCCGTCGCGGTGCCGCTCGGCGCCGATGGGCGGCACGTCTTCCCGCCCGAGATTCCCTGACCGGCCGAGGCCGGGGGGAAGCGCGCATAGCCTGAACCCCTGCGGCCATCCCCTGCGGCCATCCCCTCGGGGGCGCCAGAAAGGACCAACACATGGAAAGCCTGAACGAACACCTCTCCGCGCTGGTCGCGGGGGGGGTGGCCTCGCTCGTGCTCTGGCTGCGCGCCTGGGCGCTCGACCTTTGGCGGCGCCGCATCCTGGAAAGCGCGCTGGGCCGGGCGGCGGGGCTCGCGTTGGCCGACCCTGCCGTGCGCGCCGGGGCGCAAGCGGCGCTGGACCTCGCGGTGGCCCATGCGGCCGCCTATCTGGAGCGCAGCATCCCCGACACGCTGCGCCGCCTGGGCGTGGGCGGCGCTCTGCCGGAGATGGTGCGCGGCGAGATCGGCCGCCGCCTGGCGCCGCCCCCCGCGGCCCCGCCCGCGCCCGCGCCCGAACCGGTTCGGATTCCCCGCACGCCCGTGCTGTTCGAGGGAGATTCCTGATGCGCCCCCTGCTCCTGGTCTGCTCCGGCATCGCCCTGCTGGCCGCGGCCGGCGCCGATGCGATGCCATCCGGCCCGCCACCGGCCCAGCCTGCCGCGCCGGCCATGATCATGGACCCGGCGGAGTGGCTGGCACAGCACGCCTGCCTGGACGCCGAGGGGCGGCCCGTGCCGGGCCTCGTGCCCGTGGTGCACCCGGCCTGCACGCGCGTCGCCCCGGCGCGGCATGGTGCGCTGACCTACCGCAGCTTCGACTGGTGGCGCGGTGTGCTGGGGGTGAAGGCCTCCGACTCCCTGCTGGAGGACGACCGGCGCGTCGCCATCACCTTCGACTTCGGCCATGACCCCTTCCGCTTCGGGCAGTTCGATGCCGGTCAGGATGGCGGGGACGAGATCCGCTGGAACGCCGGGCGCGTCTGGATCAGCCAGACCGAGGATGGCGGCGGCGGACGGCAATGGTTCCGTGACAGCCGCTGCCCCGCCGGCGAGGGCTGGCTGCTGTGGCAGGGCGAGCCCTCGCGGGAGTGGCGCTCCCATGACTATCGCCTTGGCATCGCGCGTGACGGCGCCGCCTGCCCCCGGGGCTTTTCGGGCGTGCACACGCGCTGGCGCATCCAGGAGGTCACCCTGCCCTGGCATGACGGAAGCCGGGGCGGCGAGGCGCGGCTGGAGGCCGTCCTGACCTTCCACTTCTCGCCAGGCCCGCCCGGGACCACGCAGGATGGCGAGTTCTTCGTGCATGCCCGGCACCTGGGCCGCGTCATGTGGGGCGCCTTCGTGCATCCCACTCGCGCCGCCCACGCCCCCGACCGCCTGCGCGACCGTGAGGTGGCGATCATCCACGATCAGCGCTGCGCCGGCGCCGAGTCACAGATCCAGCCGCTGCTGCCCGACGGGCTGATCATCTACGACTGCCGGCTCTACACGCAGTTCCGCCCGGGGCCGGCGCCTTCCATGGAGTGGACACGATGATGCGGACCGCCCTGACAGTCACGGCCCTGGTGCTGACCGGCTGCGCCACCATGCCAGAGGAACGCGACGCCCGCTGCGAGGCGGCTGTCGCGGTGCTGGCCACCTACAAGGCGGCGCGCGCGGCCGGCGGCGGCCTGCCAGCAGGCGGGGAACGTGCCGCCGCGGCGGCGGCGGAGACGCTGCTGCTGATGCGCTGCGCCCCACCCGCGCCCACGGGCAAGGGCTGAGGCACCTCAGCCGGCGCGGGCGAACTCCTCGAGGGCGGCCTGCACGCCGCCCTTGCCATGCGGCACGCCCGCCAGTTCCAGCGCCATCTCGACGGCGCCAAGCGTGCCGATCACCATCGGCTCGTTCAGATCGCCCAGATGGCCGATGCGGAACACCTGCCCGCCGAGCTTCCCAAGCCCGCCGCCGAGCGAGACGTTGAAGCGCTCGAGCGCGATCCGGCGGACATCCTCGGCGTTGTGGCCTTGGGGCATCAGGATGGCGGTGACGCTGTCCGACAGGCGCTCGGGATTCTGGCAGAACAGCTGCGGACCGTTGTTGGCCGACCAGGTCTGCACCGCCGCCCGCACGCCGCGCCCCAGCCGCGCGTGCCGGGCGAAGACCTGGTCCAGCCCCTCCTCCTCCAGCAGCAGGCGCAGCGCCTCCTGCAGGCCGTAGAACAGCGTGACCGGGATGGTGCCGACGAAGCTCCTGTGGCGGCGCGTCAGCATCTCGGTCCAGTCGAAATAGTGGCGCGGGTGGGTGCTGGCCCGGTGCGCCGCCATCGCCTTCTCCGAGGCGCCGTTGAAGCTGAAGCCCGCGGGCAGCATCAGCCCCTTCTGGCTGCCGCCGACACAGACATCCACGCCCCACTCATCCATGCGGAAGTCATAGGAGCCGAGCGAGGAGATGGTGTCCGCCATCAGCAGCGCCGGATGCCCCACCCGGTCCATCGCGGCGCGCACCGCCTCGATGGGCAGCCGCGTGCCGGCCGCCGTCTCGTTGTGGACGGCGCAGACGGCCTTGATGCGGTGGTCCTTGTCCGCCGCCAGCGCGGCCTCGATGGCGGCGATGTCGCAGCCGCGGCGCCAGTCGGCGCCCACCATCTGCACCGCGATGCCCAGGCCACCGCACATCTTCGCCCAGGAATCCGAGAAATATCCGGTGTCCGGGATCAGCACGAGGTCGCCGGGCGAGAGGGTGTTGACCAGGCAGGCCTCCCAGGCGCCA
Source organism: Rubritepida sp. (assembly GCA_007129145.1). GTDB lineage: Bacteria > Pseudomonadota > Alphaproteobacteria > Acetobacterales > Acetobacteraceae > Roseococcus. The sequence goes on along the minus strand of SKWC01000078.1, from coordinate 3,047 downwards.
TGGCCCGAGGCGGTGTAGAAGAAGACGTGCTGCTCGGTCTTGAGCACCCGCTTCAGCCCGGCCACGCAGGCGTCATAGACCGCGATGAAGTTCGGGTCGTTGAAGTCCACGCTGGCCCGCGCGGTGGCCAGCAGGACGGAATCCGGGATGTTGGTCGGGCCGGGGTTCGCGAAGAACATCCGGCCGCGCGCCGTCGGGCGCGCGGGCTTCGGGGAGAGGGTTCCGTCCATGCTGCGGCCTTCCTTCAGGCGAGGTCGTTGCCAGTAAAGGACGGAACCCCGCGCGCTTCAATCAGGGCCCGTTGATACCCAGCCCCGCCGCCGCATTCAGGATGCCCTGCCAAGCCTCGCGCGTCAGCGGGATGCCGCTGACCGTGCGCTCGGCGCGGCGGCGGTTCTCCGGCTCGCCCGGGGCCAGCACCGGCGCGTCGGGGTCGATCGGCCCGCAGGACTTCACCCAGGCGATGTAGTCTGCCGCGGCCCGCTGGAACGCCGCCTCATCCCCGAAATGCTTGGGCGAGAGGTAGATGGACAGCATCCCGTTGCAGATGCGCCCACGCTCCTTGATGGGGCCGGACGTGCCGCCGCCCGTCAGCGCCCCGGCCAGCAATTCGCACATCAGCGCGAGGCCCGAGCCCTTGTGCTCGCCGAAGGCGCGGATCGCCCCCGTGCCCAGCGCGGCGTTGCGCGGCCCGACTTCCGGATAGTCACCATAGAGGGTGTGCGGATCGCCCGAGAGCTCGCCCTCGGCGGTGACCAGCGCATCGGGCGGCAGGGCCTTGCCGCCGTTGCTGGCCACCAGCACCTTGCCCTCCGCCACCAGCGAGGTGGCGAAATCCAGGATCACCGGGCCGGAAGGCAGCGGCACGCCGACGCTGAAGGGCGCGGTGGAGAAGCGCCGCTCTCGCCCGCCGAAGGGGGCGACCAGCACGCTGCCCGCGACATTGACGAAATGGATGGAGATCAGCCCGGCCTTGGCCGCCATCTCGGCATAGTCGCCGGTGCGGCCAATGTGGCCGGCGTTGCGCAGGCCGATGATGCAGCTGCCGTGCTCGACGGCGCGGGCGATGCCGAATTCGGTCGCCTGCTGCGCCACCGTCTGGCCGAAGCCGAACTGCCCGTCCAGCAGCGCGAAGGCCCCGCCATCCATCACCACCTCGGCGCGCCGGCCAGCCAGCACATAGCCCGCCTTTTGCCATTCGATGTAGCGCGGCACCCGCACCACCCCATGGCTGTCATGCCCGGCCAGATTGGCCCCCACCAGGTGGTTGGACAGCCGCGCCGCTTCGGTCGCGTCGCAGCCCGCGGCGCAGAAGATGCGGGTGATGAAGCCTTCGAGTTCGGCCACCGGGATGTAGATGTATTCGGGCTCGGCCATGGGTGTTCCTCCTTGGCCCCCGAGACTGCGCCGCGCCCGTCCAACCGTCCAGGGTCGGCTTGCCGCCACCGCCATGCCCGCCCACACTCTGGGGCATGGACACGCACGCCTTCGACGCGCTGGTGATCGGCGCGGGCATCGCCGGCGCAACCGCCGCGGCGCATCTCGGCACGACCCACCGCACGGCGCTGCTCGAGGCCGAGGAAAGCGCGGGCTACCACACCACCGGGCGCTCCGCCGCCATTTGGATCCTGAACTATGGCAGCCCGGATGCGCGCATCCTGACCGGCGCCTCGCGCCGCTTCTTCGAGGACCCTCCGCCGGGCTTCGCGGATGCGCCGCTGACGCATCGCCGCGCCATCCTGAACCTCGCCCCGGAGGATCAGCGCGGCCTGCTGGAGAAGACCCTGGCCGAGGGGCAGGGGCTGGAGCCGATCTCCGTCGCGGAGGCCCGGGCGCTGGTCCCCGCCATCCGCCCCGACTACGCCGTGGGCGCCAGCATCGAGCGCGACGCCTTCGACATCGACGTGGCCGCGCTGCACCAGGGCTTCCTGCGACAGGTGAAGGCGCAGGGGGGCGTTCTGGCGCTGCGCCACCGCGCCGGCCGCGTCTGGCGCGAAGCGGGGCTGTGGCACGCCGAGACGAGTTCCGGCGAGGTCTTCTCCGCCCCCGTGCTGGTCAACGCGGCCGGCGCCTGGGGCGATGAGGTCGCGAAGCTGGCGGGCGTGGCCCCCATCGGCCTGCAGCCCAAGCGCCGCACCGCCCTGATCATCGACCCCGCGCCGCATGACAGCACGAACTGGCCGCTGGTCGGCGATGTGGCCCACAGCTGGTATGCCCGGCCCGAGGCACGCAGCAAGCTGATGGTCAGCCCCGCCGACGAGACCGACACCGAGCCCAGCGACGCCCAGCCCGACGAGCTGGACGTCGCCATAGCGGTGGACCGCATGCAGCAGGGCCTCGACATCGAGGTGCGCCGCGTCGAGCACCGCTGGGCCGGCCTGCGGACCTTCACCCCCGATCGCGGCCTGGCCCTCGGGCCCTGCGCGGAGGCGGGCTTCTTCTGGATGTGCGGCCAGGGCGGCTATGGCATCCAGACCGCACCCGCCGCGGGAAGGCTGCTGGCCCATCTGGTCAGGGGCACCGAGCCCGAGGCGGACATCGCCCCCGCCATCCGCCCCACCGACCCGCGCCGCTTCGCCGCATGAGCCTGCGGATCACCGGCCTCGGCTTCCACGCCGTCGGCGTCACGCCCAAGACCAACTGGTGCTTTCTGACGCTGCGCACCGAGGCAGGCATCACCGGCCTCGGCGAATGCACTCTGGCCGGGCAGGAGCCGCTTCTGGCGGCCGAGGCTGCGCGGCTGGAGGCCGCGGTGCAGGGCCAGGACGCGCGGGCACGCAACCGGCTGGCGCGGCTCCTGCCGCATGCACCGGGCGGGCTTGTCGCGCACACCATACTCTCCGCTTTCGAACAGGCGCTGTGGGATGTCGCCGCCCAGGCCGACGGCCAGCCCATCCATGCCCTGCTGGGCGGCGCGCTGCGCGCATCCGTGCCGCTCTACGCCAACATCAACCGCGGCGTGGCCCCCCGCACGCCCGAGGGCTTCGCCGCCGCCGCGCGCCGCGCGCTCGATGCCGGCTTCACCGCCATCAAGCTCGCGCCCTTCG
>SKWC01000278.1 GCA_007129145.1 Rubritepida sp. | reverse complement strand
GGCCAGCGGCGATCCGCATGCCGCCGTGCTGCGCTTCGCGCAGAGCGGCAAGGCCGACCTCATCGTGCTGGGCGCGCACCGGCTGCGCCCGCTGCGCGACCTGTTCACCGGCACCACCGGCGAGCGGGTGCTGCGCCAGGGCGGGCTCCCGGTGCTGGTGGTGCGCCAGCCCGCTTCCCGCCCCTACCGGCGCATCCTGTTCGCCACCGACCTCAGCGAGCACGCCGCCCGCGCGCTGCGGGTCGCGCGCGGCTTCGGCTGGCTCGACGGCGCGGAGGTCACGGCGCTGCATGCGCATGAGCCCCCCTCGATGCGCGGCATCGGCCTCGCCAACCTGCCGGAACGCGATGTCCAGGCGCTGGCCGAGGCGGAAACCAGCGACGCGCGGCGGCGGCTGGAGGGCTTCATGGCCCAGGCGGCGCCGGGCCTCGCCGCGACGCTGCTGGTGCAGGAGGGGCGCAGCGGCGCGGTGATCCGCGACGCGGTGCAGCGGCTGCGCCCCGAGTTGCTGGTGATGGGCACGGCGGGCGGCGGCTGGCTGCGCCAGGCGATGCTGGGCAGCGTGGCGGCGGAGGTGCTGATGGACGCCGGCTGCGACACCCTGGCCGTGCCGCCGGCTGCGGGCTGAGGAAACCGCACCGTGCAGGATATCCTCGCCGCCTCCGTCTTCTATGAGATCGCCGCGCTCCTGGTCCTGGGTGCGGCGGTGGGCCTCATCTCGGTGCTGCTGCGCCAGCCGCTGATCGTGGGGCTGATCGCCGCCGGCATCCTGGCCGGACCCTCGGCGCTCGGCCTTGCCCATTCGCATGAGATCCTGGAGCTGCTGGCCGAACTCGGCATCGCGGTGCTGCTGTTCCTGGTGGGGCTGAAGCTCGACCTCAGCATGGTACGCAACCTGGGCACGGTGGCGCTGGCCACGGGGCTCGGCCAGGTGGCCTTCACCGCGGGGGCGGGCTTCTTCATCTGCCTCGCACTCGGGATGGACCCGCTGACCAGCGTCTATGTCGCGGTGGCGCTGACCTTCAGCTCGACCATCATCATCGTGAAGCTGCTGTCCGACAAGCGCGAGATCGACAGCCTGCATGGGCGCATCGCGCTCGGGTTCCTGATCGTGCAGGACATCGTGGTGGTGCTGGCCATGGTGGTGGTCTCGGCCATGGCGGCGGGCGCGGGGCAGGACACGGCGCTGGCCGCGCTGGTGCAGGTGGTGCTGGGCGGCGTGCTGATGCTGGCCGCGGTCGGGCTGATCATCCGCTACATCGCCGAGCCGATGACGGCGCGGCTGGCGCGCTCGCCCGAATTGCTGGCCGGCTTCGCCATCGGCTGGGCGGCGCTGCTGGCCGCCATCGGCGACTATGTGGGGCTGGGCAAGGAGCTGGGCGGGCTGCTGGCCGGCGTCTCGCTGGCCTCCAGCAGCTACCGCGAGGCCATCGCCGCGCGGCTGTCCAGCCTGCGCGACTTCCTGCTTCTGTTCTTCTTCATCGCGCTGGGCGCGCGGCTCGACCTCGGCCTGCTGGGCGAGCAGGTGGGGGCGGCGATGGTGCTGTCCCTCTTCGTGCTGATCGGCAACCCGCTGATCGTGGTCGCGATCATGGGATACATGGGCTATCGCCGCCGCACCGGGCTGCTGGCCGGGCTGACGGTGGCGCAGATCAGCGAATTCTCGCTGATCTTCATGGCGATGGGCCTGGCACTCGGCCATGTCGCGGAGGCCTCGCTCGGCCTGGTCACGCTGGTGGGCATGGTGACCATCGCGCTGTCCACCTACATGATCATGCATTCGCATCGTCTTGCGGCCTGGCTGGACCGCCCGCTGCGCGTCTTTGAGCGCGCGACCCCCCACCGCGAGACCGAGGACGCGGGCGAGGTCGAGGCCAAGGGGCCGCCGCGCGCCGATGTGGTGCTGTTCGGCCTGGGCCGCTTCGGCAGCAACATCGCCGAGCGCCTTCGCGCGCGCGGGTTGTCGGTGCTGGGGGTGGATTTCGACCCCGAGGTGGTGCGCGCCTGGTGCCGCGCGGGCCATCCGGCGGTCTATGGCGATTCCAGCGATCCGGAGCTGGTGGCCTCGCTGCCGCTGTCCCATGCGCGCTGGGTGGTCTCGGCCGCGCCGGCGGTGACCGGTGCGCTGACCCATGAGGACCACCGCCTGGCGCTGCTGGACGCGCTGCGGGAGCTGAAGTTCCAGGGCCAAGTGGCGGTCACGGCGCATGGGCGGGGCGAGGTGGAAGGGCTGCAGGCGCGCGGGGCGAATCTGGTGCTGCTGCCCTTCCAGGATGCGGCGGCGCGGGCCGCGGAGTTGATCGGTGAGGCGCCGAGGTAGCGGCGTGCCGGCACAGGGCTAGCCTGAACCGCCAACCATCGTCGCCCCGGCGCATTTCTCTGCAAACCGTAAAAATTTCGTGTGGACCGGCCGGCAAATCGCTTAATTTCGCTGCCGCCCTGCACTGTCACCGCATCCCCATGACGCGCCGAATCGGCCCGCCCCCTCCATCGGGCGGAGCGTGGCATGGCTGGGCAGTCGTAACGCCCAGGAGGCACGCATGTCCGGTTCCAACGGCAGTCCCAAACCCCCGCAATTCCAGCCCGGCCCGGGCGGGAACATGGTGTTCCCACCGACGCTGCAGAACATCTTCAACCAGGCCCGAGACTACGCCGCGCAGATCCGGCAGAACCTGCCCGCGCGCGAGGCCGTGGTGGCGCAGACCAAGGAATACCTGGACCAGCGGGTCAACCAGTCGATCGACACCATGGCCACCACCCCCTCGCTGGGCGATGTCGTGGATCGCTACGATGTCAAGCCGCCCACAAGCCCGCTGCAGGTGCCCAGCCTGATCGGCGGCACCGTCACCAGCGGGGTGCGCATCGCGCTGTCGGGGGCTGATGGCATCAACCAACTGCGCGGCGGCGAGGCCGGGCAGATCCAGGAGCGCTTCCGCGAGAATGCGATGAACGCCAAGGAGAATGCGAAGACGCAGGTTCCGATGGCCTACAACCGCTTCTGGCAATCCTATGAGGTGGCGCGGGCGCATGGCAGCTACAATCCGCTGCGCGGCCTCAACATCATGAACCAGCAGCAGATGCAGGGTGTCGCGCAGGTGGCCGTAACCGGGGGCAACCTGCACCAGACGCCCCTCTTCCCGAGTTCGGTGCCGAGGAACGAATAGGCGACGCCCGGATGGGCCCGCCGGTTGGTGACGCCGGCGGGATGCCCCCGCCTCAGATGTGGATCACCCGCCCATAGGCGTCCAGCACGCTCTCATGCATGGCCTCGCTCACCGTGGGGTGCGGGAAGACGGTGTGCATGAGCTCGGCCTCGGTCGATTCCAGGGTGCGGGCGATGCCGTAGCCCTGGATCATCTCGGTCACCTCGGGGCCGACCATGTGCGCGCCCAGCAATTCGCCGGTCTTGGCGTCGAAGACGGTCTTCACGAAGCCCTCGGGCTCGCCCATCGCGATGGCCTTGCCATTGCCGATGAAGGGGAAGCGGCCCACGCGCAGCTCGTGCCCGGCTTCCTTCGCGCGCGCCTCGGTCAGCCCGACGCTCGCCACCTGCGGGCGGCAATAGGTGCAGCCGGGGATGTTGGTGATATCCATCGGGTGCGGGTCGAGCCCGGCGATGGCCTCGACGCAGATCACCCCCTCATGGCTCGCCTTGTGCGCCAGCCAGGGCGGGCCGGTGAGGTCGCCGATGGCATGCACCCCCTTCTCGCCGGTGCGGCACAGCGGGTCGGTGAGCACATGGGTGCGCTCGACCTTCACCCCCGTGCCTTCGAGCCCGAGCTTCTCGACATTGCCCACGATGCCCACCGCGCTGATCAGGCGCTCGGCCGTGATCTCCTGCACCTTGCCGCCGGCCTCGATGACGGCGGTGACGCTGTCGGCGTTCTTGCGCACCCCCTGCACCTGGGCGCCGGTCAGCACCTTCATGCCCTGCTTCTCGAAGGCCTTGCGCACGAAGGCGGAGACCTCCTCATCCTCGACGGGCAGGATGCGGTCCATCACCTCGATCAGCGCCACCTCCGCCCCCATGTTGAGGTAGAAGCTGGCGAATTCGCTGCCGATGGCGCCCGAGCCCATGACGATGATGCGCTTGGGCAGGGCGTCGGGAACCATCGCCTCGCGGTAGGACCAGATCAGCTTGCCGTCGGGCTCCATGCCCGGCAGGACGCGGGCGCGCGCGCCGGTGGCGAGGATGATGTCCTTCGCCGCAAGTTCCGCGACCGGCTTGCCGTCCTTGGTGACCGCCACCTTGCCCGGGCCGGCCAGCGCCCCCTGGCCGTCGAACACCGTCACCTTGTTCTTGCGCAGCAGGTGCTTCACCCCGCCGGAAAGCTGCCCCGCCACAGCGCGCGAGCGCTTCACCACCTTGGCGAAGTCGAAGCGGACGTTGTCGGCGGCGAAGCCATAGGCGTCGAGGCTGTGCAGCAGGTGGTTGATCTCGGAGGCGCGCAGCAGCGCCTTGGTGGGGATGCAGCCCCAGTTCAGGCAGATGCCGCCCAGATGCTCGCGCTCGACCAGCGCGACCTTCATCTTGAGCTGGGCGGCGCGGATCGCGGCCACATAGCCGCCGGGGCCGCCGCCGATCACGATGATGTCGAAGCTCTCGGCCATCACGGGGCCTCCTTCGCCAGGGTTTCGAGTGCGTCGCCCTGCAGGCGGCGCGTGGTCCATTCCGCCTTGCTGTCCGCGCCCATCGCGTCATAGGCGGCGATGGCGGGCGTGTTCCAGTCCAGCACCGACCAGGCGAGCCGCCCGCCGCCCTCGGCCAGTGTGTCCTGCGCGAGGCGGGCGAACAGGGCGCGGGCGATGCCGCGCCGGCGGTATTCGGGCTCGACCCAGAGGTCCTCGAGCCAGCGGCCGGGCTTCGCGAGGAAGGTCGAGAAGGTCCAGTGATACAGCGCCATGGCCACGGGCTGGCCGTCCCATTCCGCGATCAGGCATCCGGCCTGGCGCGGCGTGCCGAACAGCGCGGCGTGGAAATCCGCCTCGGTGCCGCGGCACTCGTGCAGCAGGCGCTCATACTCGGCGAGCGCGCGGACGAAGCGCGCCACGGTCGGAACATCGGCCGGCAGGGCCTCGCGGATGGAGAGGGGCGCGGCCCCCGCCATCACAGCATCAGGCTCAGCGGGTTCTCGATCAGCCCCTTCAGCGTCGCCATGAACTCGGCCGACAGCGCGCCATCCACCACGCGGTGGTCCACGCTGAGCTGGCAGGTCATGACGGTGGCGATGGCCAGCGCGTCATTCTTCACCACCGGCCGCTTCTCGCCCACGCCCACGGCCAGGATGGCGGCCTGGGGCGGGTTGATGATGGCCGAGAAATGGCTGACGCCATACATGCCCATGTTCGAGACGGAGAAGCCGCCGCCCTGGAATTCCTCGGGCTTCAGCTTGCCGGACTTCGCGCGCGCGCCGAGGTCCTTCATCTCGTTGCTGATGGTGGCCAGCCCCTTGCGGTCCGCGCCCCGCACGATGGGCGTGATCAGCCCCTCGGGGATCGCCACCGCCACGCTGATGTCCACATCCTCGAACTGGAGGATGGCCTCCTCGGTCCAGGAGGCGTTCACGCCCGGGTGGCGGCGCAGCGCGACCGCGCAGGCCTTGATGATGAGGTCGTTGACCGAGAGCTTGAAGGCGCCCGGCCCTTCCTTGGGGGATTGCGCGTTGAGATCGGCGCGCAGCTTCAGCAGCGCGTCGAGCTCGAAATCCATCGCCACGTAGAAATGCGGGATGGTCGCCTTGCTCTCGGACAGGCGGCGCGCGATCACCTTGCGCATGCCGCTGTTGGGCAGCGCCTTGTGGGCCGCCGAGGGCGGTGGCGCGGCGGACGGCTTGGGGGCCGCGGCCGGCGTCCCCGCCGGCACGGTCACGGGCTCGGCGGAACGCTGCGGGGCCGTCGGGCGTTTCATCGCCGCCTCGACATCGGCCTTCACGATTCGCCCCTGCGGTCCGCTGCCCGTGACCGCCGTCAAGTCGAGCCCCGCCTGCTGCGCCATGCGGCGCGCCAGCGGCGAGGCGAAGATGCGCGCCTGATCCGCGGCCTTGCCGGGCGGCTCGGGCTGCGGGTTGATGGCGGGGGTGTCCGCCTGCCTGGCCGCGGCGGGGGCCGGCGCCTCGGCGGGCTTTGCTTCGGCGGGCGGCGG
>SKWC01000238.1 GCA_007129145.1 Rubritepida sp. | reverse complement strand
GGGCTGCGCGCCCTGGCCGGCGGCGGCGGCGCTTCCGTGGCGGTCGCCCCGGAACCCGCGCCCGCGCCCGCCCCCGCCCCGACGCTGCCGGCAACCTGGCCCGAGCTGGTCGCCATCGCCAGCGGCGCCGCGCCCATGCTGCACGCGCATCTGCTGCATGATGTGCACCCGGTGCGCCTCGCGGCCCCGCGCCTTGAGATTCGGGTGCGGCCCCAGGCGCCGCGCGACCTCGCCGCGCAGCTGGCATCCCTGCTGGAAGCGCGCACCGGGGCCCGCTGGACCATCGCGCTGTCCAATGCCGAGGGCCAGCCCACCCTGGCCGAGCAGTCCCAAACCGCCGAGCAGGGGCGCCGCGCCGCCGCCGCCGCGCATCCGCTGGTGCAGGCCATCCTGGACGCCTTCCCCGGCGCCACCCTGGACGCCGTGCGCGACGAAAGCCTGGACGCCTACGGCCTGCCGCCCCCCGAACCCGACGAAGCGCGCGATTTCGCGCCGCCCGAGGCCGAACCGGCCTATGACGACGATTATCCCGAGGAGGATTGAGTGAAGAATCTCGGCAACATGCTGAAGCAGGCCCAGCAGATGCAGACCCGCATGGCGGAGATGCAGGCGAAGCTGGAAGCCACCGAGGTGGAGGGCCAGGCCGGCGCCGGCATGGTCACCGTGCGCCTCACCGGCAAGGGCGATCTGCGCCGCGTCACGATCGACCCTTCGCTGATGACCGCCGATGACCGCGAGGTGCTGGAGGACCTGCTGGTGGCGGCCCATGCCGACGCCAAGCAGAAGGTCGAGGCGACGATGGCCGAGGAGATGCAGAAGGCCACGGCCGGCATGGGGCTGCCGCCCGGTCTCAAGCTGCCCTTCTGACACCGCCATGGCCGCGGGCCATGACGCCATCGAGCATCTGGTGGCGCTGCTGGCGAAGCTGCCCGGCCTCGGCCGGCGCAGCGCGCGCCGCGCCGCGCTGCGCATGCTGATGGAGCCCGAAAGCCGCATGCTGCCGCTGGCCGACGCACTCCGCGCGGCCGCCGCCGCTGTGCGGCCCTGCGGCATCTGCGGCAATCTCGACTCCCACGACCCCTGCCGCATCTGCGCCGACGCCGAGCGCGACCCCGGCGTGATCTGCGTGGTCGAGGGCGTGGCCGACCTCTGGGCGCTGGAGCGCAGCCACGCCCATTCCGGCCGCTACCATGTGCTGGGCGGCACGCTGTCGGCCATCGGCGGCGTGGGGCCGGAGGCGCTGCGGGTCGGGCCTCTGCTGGAGCGCGTGGCGGCGGGTGGCGTGCGCGAGGTGATCCTGGCACTGCCCGCCACCGTCGAGGGCGCCAGCACCGCGCATTACCTGATGGACCGGCTGGAACCCAGCGGCGTGGCGATCACGCGGCTTGCCCAGGGCGTGCCGATCGGCGGCGCGCTGGATGTGCTGGATGACGGAACGCTGGCCGCCGCGCTGAAGGCGCGGCGGTAGGGGCAGCCTGGGCGTTCAGCCCTGGCGCTCGACCATCAGCTGCTTGATCTTGCCGATCGCCTCGGCCGGGTTGAGCCCCTTCGGGCAGGTCCGGGTGCAGTTCATGATGGTGTGGCAGCGGTACAGCCGGAACGGGTCTTCCAGATTGTCGAGCCGCTCGCCCGTCGCCTCGTCGCGGCTGTCCGCGATCCAGCGATAGGCCGCCAGCAGGATCGCCGGGCCCAGGTAGCGGTCGCCGTTCCACCAGTAGCTGGGGCAGGAGGTCGAGCAGCAGAAGCACAGGATGCACTCCCACATCCCGTCCACCTTCGCGCGCTCCTCCTTGGACTGGCGCCGCTCCTCACCCGGCGGGGCGGGGGTCTCGGTCTTCAGCCAGGGCTCGATGGAGCGATACTGCGCGTAGAGCTGCGTCAGGTCCGGCACCAGGTCCTTGACCACCGGCAGGTGGGGCAGGGGCGTGATGCGGACGTCGCCCTTCACCTCGTCGATGGGCTTCAGGCAGGCCAGGGTGTTCAGCCCGTCGATGTTCATCGCGCAGGAGCCGCAGATGCCCTCGCGGCAGGAGCGCCGGAAGGTCAGCGTGCTGTCCACCTCGTTCTTGATCTTGATCAGCGCGTCCAGGACCATCGGCCCGCACTTGTCGAGATCAAGCTCATAGGTGTCGGTGCGCGGGTTGTCCCCGGTGTCGGGGTCCCAGCGGTAGATCTTGAACGCCTTGACATTCGCGGCGCCGGCCTCGGCCTTGACCGTCTTGCCGGGCTTGATGCGGGAATTGCTGGGCAGGGTGAAGGTGGCCATGGCGCGATCCTTTCCTCAGTACACCCGCGCCTTGGGCGGGAAGACCTGCACCTCGTTCGTCAGGGTGCGCATCTTCACCCCGCGGTAGTCGAGGCGGACTTCACCCTTCTCGTTCATCGAGGCGAGGGTGTGCTTCATCCAGTTCTCGTCGTCGCGGTCGGGGTAGTCTTCCTGGGCGTGGGCGCCGCGGCTTTCCTTGCGCGCCTCGGCGCCGACGATGGTGGTCATCGCGTTGCCGACCAGGTTGTCCAGCTCCAGCGCCTCGACCAGGTCGGAGTTCCACACCAGGCTGCGGTCGCTCACGCGCAGGTCGGACAGGCCGCCATGCACCTTCTTCATCTTGTCCACGCCCTCCTTCAGCAGGTCGGAGGTGCGGAACACCGCGGCGTGGTTTTGCATGGTCCGCTGCATCTCGAGCCGGATCTCGGAGGTCCCGGTCGAGCCCTTGGCGTTGCGGACGCGGTCGAAGCGGTCGAGGCTGCCCTCCCCGGCCTTGGGCGGCAGCGGCGGCTGCGAGGCGCCGGGCTTGATCGTCTCGGCGGCCCGGTGCGCGGCGGCGCGGCCGAACACCACGAGGTCGAGCAGCGAGTTGGTGCCCAGCCGGTTCGCGCCATGCACCGACACGCAGGCGGCCTCGCCCACGGCCATCAGCCCGGGGACGATGGCGTCCTCGTCGTCGCGGGTGGGGCGCAGCACCTCGGTGTGGATGTTGGTCGGGATGCCGCCCATGTTGTAGTGGACGGTCGGCAGCATCGGGATGGGCTCCTTGGTCACGTCCACGCCCGAGAAGATGCGCGCCGTCTCCGAGATGCCCGGCAGGCGCTCATGCAGGATGTCCGCGCCCAGGTGCTCCAGGTGCAGCAGGATGTGGTCCTTCATCGGCCCGCAGCCGCGGCCCTCGCGGATTTCCATGGACATGGCGCGCGAGACCACGTCGCGCGACGCGAGGTCCTTGGCCGTGGGGGCGTAGCGCTCCATGAAGCGCTCGCCCTCGGAGTTGGTCAGGTAGCCGCCCTCGCCGCGCGCGCCCTCGGTCACGAGGCAGCCCGCGCCATAGATCCCGGTGGGGTGGAACTGCACGAATTCCTGGTCCTGCAGGGGCAGGCCGGCGCGCAGCACCATGCCGCCGCCGTCACCGGTGCAGGTGTGCGCCGAGGTGCAGGAGAACCAGGCCCGGCCATAGCCGCCGGTGGCCAGCACCGTGGTCTGGGCGCGGAAGCGGTGGATGGTGCCGTCCTCGAGGTTCCAGGCCACCACGCCGCGGCACACACCCTCATCGTCCATGATCAGGTCGAGGGCGAAGTATTCCACGAAGAACTCGCAGCCATGCTTCAGCGACTGCTGGTAGAGCGTGTGCAGGATGGCGTGGCCGGTGCGGTCGGCGGCGGCGCAGGCGCGCATCGCCGGCTCCTTGCCGTAGTCCTTCATGTGGCCGCCGAAGGGGCGCTGGTAGATGCGGCCATCCTCGGTGCGGCTGAAGGGCACGCCGTAGTGCTCGAGCTCGATGACGGCGGGGATGGCCTCGCGGCACATGTATTCGATGGCGTCCTGGTCGCCCAGCCAGTCCGACCCCTTCACGGTGTCGTACATGTGCCAGCGCCAGTCGTCCTCGCCCATGTTGCCCAGCGCGGCACCCACGCCGCCCTGCGCGGCGACGGTGTGGCTGCGGGTGGGGAAGACCTTGGTGATGCAGGCGGTCTTGAGACCGGCCGCGCCCATGCCGAAGGTGGCGCGCAGCCCGGCCCCGCCGGCGCCCACCACCACCACGTCATAGGTGTGGTCCACCACACGATAGGCCCCGAAGGACGGCTTGCTGATCGCGTTCATCGCTTCCGATCCATCATCCGTGGCGGCGCCAATGCCGCGCCGCATCCTTACCACAGTGGGCGGACGATGCGCGCCCGCCAGATATGTTCCGATTCCGCTACGAACCGAGGGCGATGCGCAGCACCGCAAGCGCCGAGGCCAGCGCCAGCAGCACGCAACCGGCCTGGATCAGCAGGATCAGCCCCTTCCGGCGCAGTTCGGGCCGCACATAGTCCTCGACCACCACCTGCAGCCCCGCGGCCATGTGGTGGAACACCGCCGCGATCAGCGCCAGCAGCAGCACCGCGTTCCAGGGCCGCCCGATCCAGGCCACCGTCTCGGCGTGGTCCTTGCCGGCCAGGCCGATCATCGCCAGCACGAACCACACCGTCAGCGGCAGCAGCGCCAGCGAGGTGACCCGCTGCATCCACCAGTGATGCGTGCCGCCGCGAGCCGAACCCAGGCCCCGCACCCGCCCGAGCGGGGAGCGCAGCGCCGTCTGTGTCACACTGTCCTTGGCAGCCATGCTCAGCCCCAGAAGATGAAGACGAGGATCCAGGTCAGCACCGTCAGCACGCCCGTGCCGATGATGACCGCCCACCCCGTGCGATAGACCGTCGGAATCTCGAAGCCGTGCCCCGCATCCCAGGCCAGGTGCCGGATGCCGGCCAGCGTGTGGTACCAGCCCGCCAGCGTGAGCCCGAACAGCAGCAGAAGCCCCAGGAAGGAGGAGAGGAACCACTGCACCGCGGCGAAGTGGCCCTCGCCCGCGGCGGCGGCCAGCAGCCACCACACCAGCAGCAGCGTGCCCGCCGACCAGATGGCGCCCGTGATGCGGTGCATGATGGACAGGGCGCTGGTCATCTGCAGCATGTCATAGGCCTGCAGATGCGGCGACAGCGGGCGGCGTACCAGCGTGCCGTCAGTGCGGCGGCCGACCATTCCGGCTTCGCGCGGGTCCTTCATGCGCGCCTCCGGCACGGCGTGGCGCAACAGTCGCGGATGAACAGGGGCTGTCCGCCCAAGCCGGCCCTGGGCGGCGTAGAATGGCGCGGCGTCATCGCCTTCTCCAGCTTTGCGTCCTCGGCGTGCTTGTTGGCACCGGCGGAACAATGCGTCAATCCGCGGGCATCCCTGCGCGCAGCGAGGGGCTGGCATGGCGTTCCGGAATTGATCCTGGCCTCACGCAGCGGCTAAAAGACCCTCGCTGTCATCGGATTGCCACGCATTTCGGCGCGGCCGGTGCCGAACCCGCTGTTTCATCCCGCGCCCGTTTTCGCGCGGCATGATCACCCCGGCTTCCGGCGCTCGGTCCTTGCGCGGTGCCCGCGGCCGGAAGGCCGGCAGCGTTGTCCGTGGCGGCGCGCGCGCCGCGGGCAAACCGGAGGCCTGGGGCCCACGCCCCGGCCATGCCGCGCGCAACATCTGGTGTGGGGGGCCGGCGGCATTTGTCGCTGGATCGGAACCTGATCGACACTGCCCTGGAAGCTTCGATCCCGCGGAAGCTCGGCTTCAAGCCCGGCATGGTGTGCTCCGTGCTGGAGCCGCCGCCCGGCTTCAAGCATGGCCTGCCGGCCACCAACGCGGCCGAGCCCGAACTCATCCTGGCCTTCGCCACCGACCGCGCCAGCCTGGCGCGGGTGGCCGCCCGCGTCCTCGACCTCTACGGGGTCGGCGGCCGGCTCTGGATGGCCTATCCGAAGAAGACCGGCCCCATCCGCTCGGACCTCGACCGCGACCATGGCTGGGAGCCGCTGACCCAGGCCGGGCTGCTGCCCGTCACCCAGGTGGCGCTGGACAATGTGTGGTCGGCGCTGCGCTTCCGCCTGCGCGAGGAAATCCCGACCCTCACCCGCAAGGGCTGAGGGGCGCCTCAGCCCCCTGCCTGCAAGCCTCCGGCGCCGATGGTCAGCCGGGGGGTTGCGCAGACATCGAGATCCCGGATCTCGACCGCGCTGCCATCCACGAACACCACCCGCACCGACTGCACCCGCCCGTCGCTGGTGCGGGCTGCGTGCTGCCCGCCCGGTGGCAGGGTGCCCGGCGCGAGGCGGTCCGGCCCCCAGCCGCGCGGGCCCGCCGCGCTGACAAAAAGCTGCTCTACCGTCTGCG
>SKWC01000015.1 GCA_007129145.1 Rubritepida sp. | reverse complement strand
TGCTGCGGCAGCGACGCGAGGCTGGCGTGGGCCTGCCCGCAGGCGGCGGCGGGACCGGGCGCGAGGGCCTGATCGTGATCGGTTCGGATCGCGGACTCTGCGGCCGCTACAACGACACGATCATCCGCTTCGCCAACTCCCGGCTTGACGGGCGATCGGCCCTGCTGAGCGTCGTGGGCGCCCGTGTCGCGGCCCGCATGGAGGCGGACGGCCGGCGCGCGGACGCGCTGCACGCCCTGCCGGGATCCGTGGAGGGGGTTGCGCGGCTGGTCCAGTCCCTGATCCTCGGGATCGACCGCTGGACGCGGCTGCATGGGGTCGGGCAGGTCTCGCTTGTGCACAACCGCCGGGAGGGCCGCGTCGCTGCGCAGCCGCAGGCCCACCGGCTGCTGCCATTGCCCGAGAACCATCTGCGGGAATTGTCGGACGCCGAATGGCCGGGGCGGTCGCTGCCCGGCTTCAGGATGGACCCGGACCGGCTGCTGTCATGGCTCGTGCAGCAGCGGCTTTTCGTGGTGATCTATCGCGCGATGACAGAGGCTCTGGCGAGCGAACACGCATCCAGGCTGGCCGCGATGCAGGCCGCCGAACGCAACATCGATGAGCGGCGGGAGGACCTGCGCCGGCTATATCGCGTCCGCCGCCAGGAAACCATCACGCGCGAACTTCTGGACGTCATCTCGGGCTATGAGGCGGTCGGCGCCTCCGACTGATGCCGGGGCTCATGGCGTGGGCGCGGCGGGGCGGGTCCGCGGCTTCGGATGGGTGCCCGGGCCGCAGGCCGGAATTCAACCCGCCGGCGCTTTGTAAGCGTCAGCCGATCCCGGCCTTGAGTTGATGGTGGTGGTTCGCCGAAGTGGCTGTCATGACGGACAGCACGACGACGGCATCGCTCGCTAACCCCTCTTACGACGGTAGTAGGAGCGGTTCCGGTACCCGCGCGGGCCGCGGCGTCGAGGTTCGGGTGCGGGAAGTCCGACGCCGGAACTGGTCGACGGAGGAGCGGCTGCGGATCGTCCGGGAGACGCTGGAGCCCGGCGTGATTGTTCAGGCGGTGGCGGACCGCCACGGCGTAAGCACCGGCCAGCTCTACACCTGGCGCAAGCAGATGCTGGCCACGGCGATGGCGGGCTTTGTGCCGGTGGAGGTGGTCCCGGATGCGCCGCAGCTCTCGCCGCCCGGCCCGGCCATGTTGCCTGACAGTTGCGCACCGTCTGGCATGATCGAGATCACGCTGCCCTCCGGCGCCAGCATTCGCATTACCGGATGCGCCGACGCGGCGACGCTGCGCGTCGTGCTGGCCGGGATGGGTGAGCGCTGATGCTGGGCCCGCCGCCGGGTACGCGGGTGTTCCTTGCCTGCGGCACGACGGATATGCGCCGCGGCTTCGACGGTCTCGCCGCGCAGGTGCAGACGGTGCTGGCGCAGGATCCCTACAGCGGCGCGATGTTCTGCTTTCGCGGCCGCCGCGGCGACCTGCTCAAGATTCTGGTCTGGGACGGACAGGGCCTGATCCTCATCGCCAAGAGGCTGGAGAAGGGCAGGTTCGTCTGGCCGCAGACGCAGGCTGGCGTCGTCTCGCTGACTGCGGCACAGCTCTCGATGCTGTTCGAGGGGATCGACTGGCGCATGCCCGCCTGGACCGCGCGGCCGCAGGCCACGGTGTAGTCGATCCGCCATTGCGGCGGCCATCGCGTTGCGTAGAATCATGATGTGCCCGCCGCGTCGCTCAACACGCCTGACGCCGAGATCGCTGCGCTCCGCGCGCTGCTGGCGGAACGCGACGCGGTGCTGGCCGAGCGCGATGCCGAGCTGCGCAACGCGACCTTCGAAATCGAGAAGCTGAAGGTCCAACTCGCCACGCTGCGGCGGGACCGCTACGGCAAGTCGTCGGAGAAGCTGGCCACTGAGATCGGCCAGCTCGAGATGCTGATCGGCGATGCCGAGGAGGATGCCGCGCAGGCTGCGGCCAGGGCGGAGGCCAAGGCCAGGACGAAGGGCCAGCCTGGCAACCAGCGGCGCCCTGCGCTCCGCAAGCCGCTGCCGGAGCATCTGCCGCGCGAGACAATCCTGCACGAGCCAGTATTCGCCTGCCGCTGTGGCTGCACCGACCTGAAGCGCCTGACCAGGCTAGGCGAGGACGTCACCGAGGTGTTGGAGAAGATCCCGGCCCGGCTGAAGGTCATCCGCCACGTACGGCCTCGCTATGCCTGCCGGGATTGCGAGGCCGTCCTGCAGGCGCCCGCCCCCGACCTGCCGATCGAGAAGGGACGGCCAGGTCCCGGCCTGCTCGCGCATGTGCTGGTCTCGAAGTATCTCGACGGCCTGCCGCTGTATCGCCTTTCGGCCATCCTGGCGCGCGAGGGCGTGGAGATCGAGCGGCAGACGCTGGCCGACTGGGTCGGCCGCGGTGCCTGGTGGCTGAGCCGCCTGGCCGAGGCGATCGGCGCCTATGCCCTGCGGCACGGCATCATCTGGACCGACGACACCCCGATCGCCGTGCTGGCGCCGGGGCGCGGCCGGACGCGCCAGGGGCGGTTCTGGGTCTATGCCATCGACCCGAGGCCCTGGAAGGGTCATGGGCCGCCCGCGGCGTTCTATCGCTACTCGCCGGACCGCAAGGGCGAGCGGCCCCGCGGACACCTCGAGGACTTCGAGGGCTGTCTGCATGCCGATGGCTACACCGGCTACGACGCCCTGGCGCGGCCACGCGGCAACCAGCCGCCCCAGGTCACTCACGTCGCCTGCTGGGCGCATGCCAGGCGCAAGCTGTTCGAGGTGTTCGAGGCCACGAAGTCGCCGATCGCCGAGGAGGCTTTGCAACGCATCGCCGCGCTCTACGCCATCGAGGCCGAGATCAACGGCAAACCCGCCGATCAGCGCCGTGCCGAGCGCCAGGCCCGCAGCAAGCCGCTGCTCGAAGACCTGCATGACTGGATGCTGGCGCAGCGGCGCCGGTTGTCCGGCAAGTCGACGCTGGGCAAGGCGATGCAATACGCGCTGAACCGATGGGAGGCGCTGGCGCGCTATCTCGAGGACGGCAGGCTCTCGATCGACAACAACCTCGCCGAGCGGCTGCTCAGAGGGATTGCCCTGACCAGAAAGAATTTTCTGTTCCTCGGATCGGACGCGGGCGGCGATCGCGCCGCCATCATCTACACCGTCGCCGAGACCGCAAAGCTGAACGGCCTGGACCCAGAAGCCTACATCGCCGCCGCGCTCGACCGCCTCGCCCGTGGCCACACCATCGACCGCCTCGACGAACTCCTGCCGTGGAACTTCACGCCCGCCGCGCCACCTGCGGGGACCGGCTGACGCTTACGCTGGCCCGGCAGTAGCGGGAGATCGAGGCGAGGCGCGTGCAGGAGCGGGGGAGGGTAGGGGACGCCAGGAGCGCGCGCGAGGTCAGGCGGGTGTTGGGTCATCGGTGGCGCTGACTCGAGTGCGCCGCCGGTGGCCATGGCGTTGTGCCAGCGCCTCATCGCCATCGTGCGGCTCCCTCTGGCATGAGATGGGGTGGCCTGCCGTCGTCCAGCCGCCAGCTCCCCAACGATGCCCACACATAGCGCGGGCCCGGCTGGTTCTACCCCGCGCGACGAAACCGCTTGTATCCGGCCATAACCGGATCTGTATCAGTCGAGCGTTAGGCCGGTTGCCTGGATCAGCGGCGTGAACCGCGCGTGGTCCGCACGCATGCGCGCGCTGAATTCTGCCGGGGTCCCGGAATCTGAATCCACGTTGGGCGGCAGCCGGGGCACGATCGCCGCCGCGCTCGCCCGCACCGCCTCCTGCAGCCGCGTCAGGATCTCAGGCGGAATTCCTCGCGGCGCCAATGTTGCCAGCCATGGGGAGGAGAGATCCAAGCCTGGCACCAGTTCGGCGATCGTCGGCACATCTGGCAAGCTCGGGCTGCGTTGCGGTGAGGTGAAGGCGAGCGCCCTCAGAGTCCCACTCTGCAGGTGCGGAAGCGTCACCACCGCGGTGTCCAGCGTCGCATGCACTCGCCCCGCGAGCAGGTCCGACAGGCCTGCAGCGCTCGTGCGGTAGGGCACGTGCTCTGCTGGGAAGTCTAGACGCAGCCGGAGCGCCTCCATGTTCAAGTGTGGAATGGTGCCGCTACCAGCGGAATAGTAAAAGAAGGGTGCGGGCGTTCCCGCGCGCACTGTCGTGACGAGTTCGGACAGCGTGTGCGCTGGGACGGAGGAATGCACCGCCAGAAAGCTGCCACCGGTAACCACGACTGGCGCGACCGGTTCAAGGTCTCGCAGCGGATCGTAGGGTGGGTTGCGCATCATTTGCGGAATGACCGCGACGGCGGCCATCGCAACCAGACCAAAGGTATAGCCATCTGGAGCGGCGCGGACGATGGCGGTTGTTCCTATGGTGCCGCCGGCCCCTGGCATGTTCTCCACCACCACGCTCTGGCCAAGCCGGCCCGAGAGGTTGTCCGCAAGCACACGGGCGACCACATCGGTGACGTTGCCAGCCCCATATGGCACGATCATGCGCAATGAGCGGGTCGGCCACTGAGACTGGGCGTAGGCTGGCATGGCTAACGCCGAGCCGGCGGCGATGAGTGCACGGCGACCGATCATGAAACCACTCCTTGGCGGTGAAGGTCAGCAATGGCGGCGGGCCCATATCCTGCCTCGGCAAGGACCGCATCGGTGTGCTGACCGAGGCGCGGCGCCGGCCCGTTCGCCGCGGGGAGGCCGCCGGTCCAACGGAAGCCGGCCGAAAGCACCTCATGCAGGGCGTCCGGAGTACCGTTCGGGTTTGCGATCTTGAAGCTGCTCCCAGCGGTTTGGCGATACGGGCCGTCGAGAAACTCAGCGATGCTGCGCACAGCCGACGCAGGCACATCGGCAGCGTTCAGGAGTTCCTCCCATTCGCTGGCCTCGCGGGTGAGAAAAGCCTCGTCAAGAGCCGCTTTGAGCCGAGCTGTGCCGAGCCCGCGAAGTATGCCGTCAGGTGTTTCCGGGCGGCGGGTCAGCCAATCAGGCGCCGTGGACCACTCTGGTCGCCCCAACGCGCCACAGAGCGCATCAAATTGCGCTCGCGTGCTCGCCGCGACGGAAAGCCAGCCGCTCGAGCAGCGAAAGACACCCGCGCCGGGACTCGCGGTGAAGCCGACATTGCCGACCCGGGGAGGCGCTCGCCCGTCGATCAGCCAAGTGTGTGCGATACCTGCCATCAGACAGAGCGATGCATCCGCCATCGAGATGTCTATCGCGATAGGGCCTTCCTCCCCGCCGCGGCGACGCAGGACAGCGCCAAGCAGCGCTATGGCGCCCACCAGTCCCGTCGCCATATCGATGGCAGGAAAACCAACCTTGACGGGCGGAGCTTCGGGGTCATCACCCTGCGCCCACATCATGCCCGTTGCAGCCTGCATCACATGGTCGTAGCCGCCACGAGCGGCCATCGGCCCGGTCTGCCCCCAGGCCGAGACCGATGCGTAGATGCAGCGCGGCTGCAAGGCGTGAACGCGGTCATGACTGAAGCCGAGGCCAGCCATCTTTCCGGGTCGGAAGTTTTCGACAAACACGTCCGCCGTGGAGATCAGGCGCTCGAGTACTGCCCGGCCTGCGTCAGTGCCGAGATCGAGCGCGATGGAGCGTTTCCCAGCGTTCACTGCCTGGATATTGGATGTGATGCCTCCCAGCTCCGGCCGCGTTGCGGAATCTCGAAGTCCGTCGCCAGCTGGCGGTCGCTCCACCTTGATGACTTCAGCCCCCATCAAGCCGAGGATGAAGGTGGCGTACGGTCCGGCCAGGATATGGCTACAATCGAGTATTCGCACGCCGGCAAGCGGCTGGACCGGCGTACCGGCCGACGCATTATGCATCAGGACGTTCCTCGCTCCACGGAACTTTTTTCCGCGAAGATTTTTCTCCAGCCAGGCTAGCGCGGCTTGGTCGTGCGTTTCAACTGCCCATCAGCGCGTAGATTGGCTCCTGGATAGGAGCCAACCATCACGGGCGGGCAAGGTCATGTTAAGGCGCCGATGAGGCGCCGAACCGGCCGTCCGTCGCGACTGCCCGCTGACGAGTTTACCGGGAACTGATTAGCGCCGACGGGGACCACCTCATTCTGCCGAGGAGCGGGGGGCGGGGCGATTTGCACGCTAAAGCCGCCAGTCTCGACCGGCGCGATCGACAGGAGTCCGCAGTCGAACAGTGCGTGC
>SKWC01000081.1 GCA_007129145.1 Rubritepida sp. | reverse complement strand
CTCGCCGTCGATCGGCGGCAGCGCGCCCAGCAGCCCCTGGGCGTAGGGGTGCGCCGGGCCGGCGAAGAGGCGCCCCACCGGCGCCTCCTCCACGATGCGGCCGGCATACATCACCGCCACCCTTTGGCAGGTGTCGGCCACCACGCCGAGGTCGTGGCTGATCAGCACCAGCGCCATGCCCAGTTCGCGCCGCAGCGCCTGCAGCAGGTCCAGGATCTGCGCCTGGATGGTCACGTCCAGCGCGGTGGTGGGCTCGTCCGCGACCAGAAGCTCCGGCTGGCCGGCCAGCGCCATGGCGATCATGATGCGCTGGTTCTGCCCGCCGGAGAATTCATGCGGATAGGCGTCGATGCGCCGGCCCGCGTCGGGGATGCCAACCAGTTCGAGCAGCCGCCGCGCCTCGGCGCGCGCGGCGTCGCCGCCCATGCCGCGGTGCAGGCGCAGCGCCTCCATGATCTGCGTGCCGACGCGGTGCACCGGGTTGAGGCTGCTGGCCGGGTCCTGGAAGATCATCCCCACGCGCCCGCCGCGCACCTTCTCCAGCGCCGCGGCCGGCGCGCCCAGCAACTCCTGCCCGCCCAGCCGCACGCTGCCGGTCACGCGCGCCTTGCCGGGCAGCAGCCCGAGCGCGGCCAGCCAGGTGACCGACTTGCCGCAGCCGGATTCGCCCACCAGCCCGAGCGCCTCGCCCGGCGCCAGGTCGAGGCTGATGCCCCGCAGCGCGGGCTGGCCGTCGAAGCTGACGGCCAGGTCCCGGATGCTGACGAGCGCCCCGCTCACGCGCCGAAGCTCAGGTTTTCGGCGCGGAAGTCCATCGGCCAGCCGCGCGACGCGCGCCAGGCGATGTCGCGCCGCTTGGCGATGAAGGTCGCCGCGGTGTGCAGCACCATGTAGCCCGGGTCCTCGCGCTCGATGATCTCGAGCATGCGGCGGAACACCACGCGCCGGCGGCCCATGTCGGTCGAGGATTCCAGCTCGCGCGAGAGGGTGTTGAACTCCTCGTTCGACCATTCGCCGTTGCGCTGCAGCGGCCCGCCCGGCGCCATGGCGCGCGCCAGCGAACCGACGGGGTCGCTGAACACATGGGTGTTGGACCAGTCGCGCACCGCCCGCGTGGGCCCCGGCTCCTGGATCTGGCTCCAGTTCTCCATCATCTGGAACTGGATGTTCAGCCCGACCGCGCGCCACATCTCGACCAGCACCTGTGAGTTGGCGGTCTGGTTGACGTAGTAGTTGTTCAGCCCGCGGTAGGGGATGGGCTCGCCGCGGTAGCCGGCCTCGCGCAGAAGGCGGCGCGCCTCGGCCGGATCATAGGCGGGATTGTCCCAATCCTGGATGTACATGTCGCCGAAGAATTCCAGCTGCAGCCCGCGCGGGATCTCGGTGCGGCCGGCCCACAGGCTGTCCACGATGGCCTGCCGGTCGATCGCATGGGTCATGGCGCGGCGGATCAGCGGGTTGCGCAGCACCGCATGGTTCTTGTCCATCACGATGATGCGGATGTTGTTGATGGCGCTGCCCAGCGCCTCGAAGCGGGCGTTGCGCTCCACCGCCGTGATCTGGTCGGGCGGGATGTCGGTGGCGAAGTCCACCTCGCCCGCGAACAGCGCGTTGAGCCGCGAGGACACCTCCGGCACCTCGATGAAGCGGATCTGGCGCACCGGTGGGCGGCCGCCCCAGTAGTCGTCATGCGCCTCGAAGGTCAGCGACTGGTCGGGGCGGAATTCCGCGATGCGGTAGGGGCCGGTGCCGACGGGTGCGCGGGCCCAGGCCAGCCAGTTCTGCGAGCCCTGGAAGGCGGCCTGCGAGAGCACGACGCCCACATTCTGCTGCAGGCGGCCCTCGATGGTGACGTCGGGCGTGCGGTTGACGAAGCGCACCACCCCCTCGCGCACCACCTCGACGCGCTCCAGCCCGGGGAAGGTGCGGCGTGCCACGGCCAGCACCTCGGGCTGCGGCTCCAGGCTGTCCTGGCCGGCGGTGATGCCGGTGCCGGCGGTGCGGGCCTGGCCGGTGCCGAACAGCCGCGCGCCGCCAATCGAGAAAGCCACGTCCTCGGCCGTCATGGTGCGGCCGTCGTGGAACTTCACGCCCTGGCGCAGCTCGAACTCCACCGTGCGGTCGTCGATGCGGCGCCATTCGGTGGCCAGCAGGGGCCGCCGGCCCATGTCGCCGGTCCAGTTCGTGCCGATCAGTTCCTCGGCGTAGAGGGGCGAGAGGCGGAAGCCGACATTGGACTGCTCGCGCGGGGTTTCGAGCGTGTTGGAGTTCGAGATCTTCTGCACCGCGATGGTCAGCGTGCGGCGCTCATCGGCGCGCACGAGGGCCGGCGCCGAGAGTGCGAAGGCGGGAAGAAGGGCAAGGTCACGACGGCGCATGGGTTTCATGCTCCCCAGTTGCTGCTGCGGAAGTCCATCACGAAGGACTGGGCGGGACGCCAGGCGATGTCGCGTCGCTTGGCGGTGAAGTTGGCGTTGCGGTGCAGGACGACGTAGCCGGGGTCCTCGCGCTCGATGATCTCGAGCATGCGCCGCCAGACATGGACGCGGCGCGGGCGGTCGGTGCTGGTCTCAAGCTCGGCGGCCAGCGTGCCGAACTCCTCATTCTGGTACTGGTGGCGCAGCCAGGGGGCGCCGGTGCGCCCCCAGGTGCCCGACATCTGGATGGCGGGGTCGTTCACGACGGCCGAGGCCGACCAGTCGTGCACGCCGCGGCTCTCGGGCGCGCCGCCGTTGATCTGGCTCCAGTTTTCGACCATCTGCATCTGGATGTTGATGCCGAGCGCGCGCCAGCCCTCGGTCACGATCTGCGAGGTCGCGGTCTGGTTGGTGTAGTAGTTGTTCAGCACGCGATACGGGATCGGCTCACCGCGATAGCCGGCCTCGCGCAGCAGGCGGCGCACCTCGGCGGGATCGTAGGCGGGTGCCTCGATGTCACGCAGGTACATCTCGGCGTAGAATTCCCACTGCAGGCCGCGCGGCACGACCGTGCGCCCGCCCCACAGCGCGGCGATGATCGCCTCGCGGTCGATGCCGTGGCTCATGGCGCGGCGGACCAGCGGGTTTGCCAGCACGGGATGCGCCTTGTTGAACACGATGTAGCGGGTGTTGTTGATCGGCCCGCCGGCGATCTCGAAGCGCGGATCGCGCTCCACCGCCTCGATCTGGTCGGGCGGGATGTCCGAGGCGAAGTCCACCTCGCCCGAGAACAGCATGTTCATGCGCGAGGAGACTTCCGGCACCTCCGCGAAGCGCAGCCGGCGGATCGGAGGCGGCCCCTGCCAGTGGTCGTCATGCGCCTCCATCACCAGCATCTGGTCGGGGCGGAACTCGGCGATGCGGTAGGGGCCGGTGCCGATGGGGCGGCGCGCCCAATCCATCCAGGATGGCGCGTCCATGAAGCCGCGGCGGTTGGCGATGACCGCGATGGTGCGCGCCATCCGCCCCTCGATCAGGATGTCGGGGACGCTGCTGACGTAGCGGATGCGGTGCGGGTTGATCACCTCCATGCGCTCGAAGCCGGGGAAGGCGCGGCGGGCGTTCTACGCCACCGCCGGCGGCACCTCGCGCACGCCCTCGCCACCCCACAGGCGGTGGTTGCTGAAGGTGAACGCGACCTCCTCGGCGGTGAAGGGATCACCGTTGTGGAAGGTCACGCCCTCGCGCAGGTCGAACTCGACCACATGGTCGTCGATGCGCCGCCAGGCGGTGGCCAGGCCGGGCCGCAGCGACATGTCGCCCACCCAGTCGGTGTCCACCAGGGGCTCGACGAAGTTGCGGAAGATGCGCGTGCCGACGTTCGACTGCTCGCGCGCCATCTCCAGCGTGTTGGAGGTCGAGATGTTCTGCACCGCGACCGTCACCTGCGGACGGGTCTCGGCGCGGGCCACCGCCGGCGCCGCGAGGGCGGCGGCGGGCAGGGCCAGGAAGTGGCGGCGGTCCATGGCTCAGGCGCCCCAGTTCATGGTGCGGAACTCCATCGCGAAGGCCGGGCTGGCGCGCCACGGCGTCTCGCGGCGCTTGCCGGTGAAGGTCGCGTTCTGGTGCAGCACGGTGAAGGCCGGGTCCTCGCGCTCGGCGATCTCGAGCATGCGGCGGAACACCTGGCGGCGCCGCGCGCGGTCGGTGCTGGTCTCCAGCACTTCCGAGAGCGTGTTGAACTCGGCGTTGGTCCATTCGCCGATCTGCTGCTGCTGGCCGCGCGGCCCATGCTGGTTCACCAGCGAGGAGACGGGGTCGTTGAAGGGCGCGCTGTTCGACCAGTCGCGGATGCCGCGCTGGGTGCCGCGGTCGAACACCTGTGCCCAGTTCTCGACGGTCTGGATCTGCACGTTCAACCCGACCTGGCGCCACATCTCGACCAGGATCTGCGCGGTGGCGTTCTGGTTGGTGTAGTAGCCGGCCAGCAGGCGGTAGGGGATCGGATCGCCGCGGTAGCCGGCCTCGCGCAGCAGGCGGCGCGCCTCGGCCGGGTCATAGGCGGGAACCGACCAGTCGGCGTGGAACATCTCGCCGTAGTATTCCCACTGCAGCCCGTGCGGGACGACGGTGCGGCCGGCCCAGAGGCTGTCCACGATCGCCTGGCGGTCGATGGAGTGCGTCAGCGCGCGGCGCACGCGGGCGTCGCGCATCTGCGGGTGGTTCTGGTCGAAGCAGGACAGGCGGTGGTTCAGGATGGTGCCGCCCTGCACCTCGAAGGCGCGGTTGCGCTCGATCCCCGGGATCTGGTCGGGCGGGATGTCGCAGGCGAAGGTGTATTCGCCCGACAGCAGGCCATTGATGCGGCTGGAGACCTCCGGCACCTCGATGAAGCGGATCTGGCGCAGCGGCGGGCGGCCGCCCCAGTAGGCGTCATGCGCGACCAGCGTCAGCGACACGTCGGGGCGGAATTCCGCCACCATGTAGGGGCCGGTGGTGATGGGCTTGCGCGCCCAGTCCAGCCAGGTCGCGGTCTCCGAGAAGCCGCGGCGCGAGATGATGTCGCTGCCGTAGCGCGCCAGCCGCCCTTCCATGGTCACGTCGGGCGTGCGGTTGACGAAGCGCACCGTGGTCGCGTTGACGATCTCCACGCGCTCCAGCGCCGGCCAGATGCGGCGCGCCACCGCGGGCACCTCGGGCGGGGGCTCCTTGCTGCCGCCGGAGGCGGGAATGCTCTCGAACAGCGGCACATTCGCCGCCTGTTCCCCGCCGCCGAACATGCGCTCGCGGCCGAAGGTGAAGACCACATCCTCGACGGTCATCAGATCGCCGTTGTGGAAGCGCACGCCCTGCCGCAGGTCGAGTTCCACCGTGCGGTCGTCGATGCGCCGCCAGGCGGTGGCGAGGCCGGGCACGCTTTCGAGGTTGCCCATCCAGTTGCGGCTGATCAGCCCCTCCCACAGCGAGGAGAAGAAGACGCGCTCGCCCACGTTGGACTGCTCGCGCAGCACCTCCAGCGTGTTGGAGTTCACCACCTTCTGCACCGCGACGGTGATCGAGGGCCGCTGGTCGGATTGCGCGAGGGCGGGCGCGGCCAATGGGGCGGCCAGCAGGGCGGGCGGCGTCGCCAGGAGGGAACGGCGGGTGATCATGGCGGGATCTCTCTCCGGGATCATTGCGCGGCCAGCGGCAGGGCCGCGGGCGGCGTGGGATGGCGCGCCTCCAGCCCGGCGGGCGTGGCGCGGAAATGGGTCAGGGTGCGCTCGGCGTGGCGCATGCGGTGCGACAGCGCGAGCTGCGCCCAGTCGCGCACCAGCGCGGCATGGGCCGGGTCGTCCGCGAGGTTGTGGAACATCCGCGGGTCGCGCTGCAGGTCGAAGAACAGCGGCGGGAGGCCGGAGAAATGGACGTATTTGAAGTGCTCGTCCTGCACGCAGCAGAGCGCGCAATCGTCCAGCGCCAGCCCGAGCGCGCTTTGCGGCATCGAGTAGAAGACGTCGCGGAAATCGTATTCGGTGAAGGCGAAGCGCCGCCACCCGGCGGGCGGGCCGCTGTGCACCAGCGGCAGCAGGTCATGCCCGTCCGAGGCGCGCGGGATCTCACCGCCCAGCGCGGCGAGGATGGTGGGCATCACGTCCACGCTTTCGGTGAAGGCCGCCTCGACCTCGCCCGCACGGGGGTTCTGGCCGGCATCCTTGATGACCAGCGGGATGCGGAAGCTCTCGTCGTGATAGCCGATCTTGCCCAGCAGCCAGTGGTCGCCCAGCTGCTCGCCATGGTCGGAGGTGAAGATCACCATCGTCTCCTCCCACTGGCCGGTCTCTTCGAGGTAG
>SKWC01000471.1 GCA_007129145.1 Rubritepida sp. | reverse complement strand
GGCTGGTGGCGGCGCTGGCCTTGCTGCGCGGCGAGGAAGCGGGGGGCTCCAAGTAAAAGAGGCCGCTGACCCAGGGGGCCAACGGCCAGTTTTACAGGGAGGCTTCACGTCTGGGAGACGAAGGATCGAAAGGACCCTACCGGTGCAATACCACCGGCAGAAATGAGCATATGGTCCTGGAAAATCCGCTGTCCTGCCAAAACCTCGGATCAGGCATGCGCGTTGCATATGGGCTGGCTCATGCAACCTGGGCATGCATGCCCGAGACCGCGATCAGCCTTGCGCCAGCTCCGACACCAGGAAGTCGCGGAACACGGCCACGCGCTTGGAGGCGCGCATCTCCTCCGGATAGACGAAATAGGCGCTGATGCGTGGCGCCTTCACCTCGGGCAGCACCTGCACCAGCCCATCGAGGTCGCTGCCCATGTAGTCGGGCAGGGCGGCGAGGCCGAGGCCGGCCTGCACCGCCTTCAGTATGGCGGTCAGGCTGTTGACCTCCACCGAGGCGCGGCGGCCCTGGCCGGGCTTGCGCCCCGTCTCCGCCAGCCAGTTGATGTCGTCCACCGGCGGGCGGTAGTCGCCCCAGACGATCAGGCGATGCGCGTCCAGGTCCTCGGCCCGCTGCGGGATGCCGTGGTCGCGCAGATAGGCCGGGCTGCCCAGCACCTTGTAGGCGAAGTTCGCGAGATGCCGCTGGATCAGGTCGGGCTGGCGCGGCGCGTGCATGCGGATCGCCACATCCGCCTCGCGCATCGCGAGGTCGAGATCGGCGTCGTCCAGCACCACCGTGACGTTGATCTCGGGGTAGAGGTCCAGGAAGCGGCCCAGACGCGGCGCCAGCCAGGCGGCGCCGAAGCCCGTGGTTGTGGTGATCTTGAGCCGCCCCGCCGGGCGCTCGCGCCCCTCGGTCAGCAGCGCCTCGGTCATCGCGAGCTTGGCGAAGACCTCGCGCACGGTGCGGTTCAGCGTCTCGCCCGCCTCGGTCAGGATCAGCCCGCGCGCGTGGCGGTGGAACAGCGGGACCGACAGCGCCTCCTCCAGCGCCTGGATCTGGCGCGACACCGCCGATTGCGACAGCGCCAGCGTCTCGCCGGCATGGGTGAAGGAGCCCGCCTCCGCAACCGCGTGGAAGACCCGGAGCTTGTCCCAATCGAGCGGCATCAGGCGGCGGCCTCCTGCACGCCGGCTTCCAGCGCGGCGAGGTATTTCTCCGCGTCCAGCGCCGCCATGCAGCCGGTGCCTGCGGCCGTGACCGCCTGGCGATAGACCTTGTCCGCCACGTCGCCCGCGGCGAAGACGCCGGGGACGCTGGTGCGCGTGCCGCCCGGCGCGACGGTCAGATAGCCCGCCTCGTCCATGTCCAACTGCCCCCGGAACAATGCCGTGGCGGGATCATGCCCGATCGCGACGAAGACGCCATCTGTTTCGAGCACCTGTTCCTCGCCCGTTCCGGTGTGGCGCAGCCTGAGCCCGCGCGCCACCGGCCGCGCGGCGTCGGTGGCGAGGATTTCCTCCGTCACCATGTTCCACAGCATGGTGACATTGGGCTTGGCGAACAGGCGCTCCTGCAGGATGCGCTCGGCCCGAAGCGAATCGCGGCGGTGCACCAGCGTGACGTGGCTCGCGAGGTTGGAGAGGTAGAGCGCCTCCTCGACCGCCGAATTGCCGCCGCCGATCACCGCCACCCGCTTGCCGCGGAAGAAGAAGCCGTCGCAGGTGGCGCAGGCCGAGACGCCGAAGCCCGACAGCGCCGATTCGCCCGGCACGCCCAGCCAGCGCGCCTGCGCGCCGGTGGCGATGATCACCGCCTCCGATTCGTAGCTGTCGCCGCTGTCGCAATGCACGCGGAAGGGATGCCGGCCGAGTTCGACGCGGGTGGCCAGGTCGTAGCGGATGCTCGCGCCCACATGTTCGGCCTGGGCGCGCATCTGCTCCATCAGCCAGGGGCCCTGCACCGCCTCGGCGAAGCCCGGGTAGTTCTCGACATCGGTGGTGATGGTCAGCTGCCCGCCCGGCTGCATCCCGGCCAGCAGCACGGGTGCCAGGCCGGCGCGCGCGGCATAGATGGCGGCGGTGTAGCCGGCGGGGCCGGCGCCGATGATCAGGAGGCGGGGTTTGTGGGTGGCGGGCACCTGGGAGGCTCCGGCGGCTGGCGGTCGTGTCAACCATAGCGGACCTTCACCGCGCGCGTCACGGGCGTGACACTTGCCATCCGGCGTATCCGCAAGGATATTGCGCGCCATGGCGGCCACCGGCAACGAAACGACCCACTCCGAGCCCGATCTGGATGCGATGGATTTGCGCATCCTGAGCGAATTGCAGGCGAACGGACGCATCACCAATGTCGATCTGGCGCAGCGCGTCGGCCTGTCCGCGCCGCCCTGCCTGCGCCGGGTGCGCCGCCTCGAGGAATCGGGCGTGCTGCGCGGCTACCACGCCGAGCTCGACCCCGCCGCGCTGGGCTTCGAGGTGACCTTCTTCGCCATCGTCGGGCTGGAAAGCCAGAAGCAGGCGGTGCTCAGCGCCTTCGAGGCCGAGGTCTGCGCCTGGCCCGAGGTGCGCGAATGCCACATGATCCGCGGCGGCAGCGATTTCCTGCTGCGGGTGGTGGCGCGCGACACCCCGCATGAGAACGAGCTGACCGCCCGGCTGACGGGGGTGGAGAACGTGCTGCGGGTCCAGACGCTCCAGACCATCCGCACCGGCAAGTGGCTGCCCGGCGTGCCGGTCTGAAAAAGCCGGCGCGGCACGCCGCGTGCTAGGCTACCCGCGGGCTCACCCAGCCGGAGACCGTGATCCATGTCGGCCACCCTTCCCATCGCCTCGGGCATCCATGCGGATGACACCCCCGCGATCCTGTTCGAGAAGGTGAACAAGTGGTTCGGTGCGCTGCATGTGCTGCGCGACATCGACCTCCGCGTGGCCCAGGGCGAGCGCGTGGTGGTCTGCGGCCCCTCGGGCTCCGGCAAATCCACCCTCATCCGCTGCGTGAACCGCCTGGAGGAGCACCAGGGCGGGCGCATCGTGGTGGACGGCATCGAGCTGACGCATGACCTGCGCAGCCTGGACGCGATCCGCCGCGAGGTCGGCATGGTGTTCCAGTCCTTCAACCTGTTCCCGCACAAGACCGTGCTGGAGAACTGCACCATGGCGCCCATCTGGGTGCGCGGCATGCCCCGCAGGGACGCCGAGGCGCTGGCCATGGAGTATCTGGAGCGCGTGCGCATCCCCGAGCAGGCGCAGAAATACCCCGCCCAGCTTTCGGGCGGGCAGCAGCAGCGCGTGGCCATCGCCCGCGCGCTGTGCATGCAGCCGCGCATCATGCTGTTCGACGAGCCCACCTCCGCCCTCGACCCCGAGATGATCAAGGAGGTGCTGGACACCATGGTGATGCTGGCGGACACCGGCATGACCATGGTGGTGGTGACGCATGAGATGGGCTTCGCCCGCCAGGTGGCGGACCGCGTGGTCTTCATGGACCGCGGCGAGATCGTCGAGGAAGGCCCGCCCGCGGAGATCTTCGCCGCCCCGCGGACCGAGCGCCTGCGCCAGTTCCTCGGCCAGATCCTGCGCGAGCACTGACGCCCGGCAGGCACTCCCGCGCTTACAGGATCTGGCTCAGGAACATCCGGGTCCGGTCGAAGCGCGGGTTCGCGAAGAACTCCCGCGGCGGCGCCTGCTCCACCACCTCGCCCTGGTCCATGAAGACCACGCGGTCCGCCACCTGGCGGGCGAAGCCCATCTCATGCGTGACCACCACCATGGTCATGCCGCTGCCGGCGAGTTCCACCATCACGTCCAGCACCTCCTTGATCATCTCGGGGTCGAGGGCGGAGGTGGGTTCGTCGAACAGCATGATGCGCGGCTGCATGCACAGCGCGCGGGCGATGGCCACGCGCTGCTGCTGCCCGCCCGAAAGCTGCAGCGGGTATTTCGGCGCCTGCTCAGGGATGCGCACGCGCTCCAGATGCGACATGGCGATGCGCTTCGCCTCGGCCTCGGGCAGCTGCTTCACCCAGGTCAGCGCATAGGTGCAGTTCTCCAGCACGGTCATGTGCGGGAACAGGTTGAACTGCTGGAACACCATGCCGGTGTCGCGCCGGATGGCCTCGTCCTCGCGCGCGCTGCGGCCGTAGCTGCGGCCATGGATGCGGATCTCGCCCGCCTGGTGGCGCTCCAGCTGGTTCACGCAGCGGATCATGGTGGACTTGCCCGAGCCCGAGGGGCCGCAGACCACGACACGCTCGCCCTCGGCCACGCTCAGCGTCACATCCTTCAGCGCGTGGAAGGCGCCGAACCACTTGTTCACGCCCTCGAGCTCGATGGCGGGGTTGCGCGCGCTCATCGGCGTTGCCCCGCGCCGAGGCGGCGTTCCAGGTTCATCGAGTATTGCGACATGGCGAAGCAGAACACGAAGTAGATCAGGGTGATGAAGAAAAAGGGCTCGATGAACAGGCCGAGCCAGGTGCTGTCCTCGCCCACCGCGCGCGCCATGCTCAGCAGGTCCAGCAGCCCGATGATGGAGACCAGCGTGGTGTCCTTGAACAGGCCGATGAAGTTGCCGACGATGGTCGGGATCATGATCTTCAGCGCCTGCGGCAGGATCACCAGCGTCATG
This sequence comes from Rubritepida sp., assembly GCA_007129145.1. Lineage (GTDB taxonomy): Bacteria > Pseudomonadota > Alphaproteobacteria > Acetobacterales > Acetobacteraceae > Roseococcus. The sequence continues at coordinate 1,669 of SKWC01000471.1, read as the reverse complement.
GACTGCCAGTAGCCCAGCCCCATGGCGGCGGCGGCCTCGTACTGGCCCTTGGGGATCGCCTGCAGCCCGCCGCGCACCACCTCGGCCATGTAGGCGGCGGCGAACAGGCAGACCGCGACGATGGCGCGCAGCAGCCGGTCCACCTCCACCCCCGCGGGCAGGAACAGCGGCAGCATGGTGTTGAACATGAACAGGATGGTGATCAGCGGCACCGAGCGGAACAGCTCGATGAAGGCGACGCAGAAGGCCCGGATCAGCGGCATGCGTGAGCGCCGGCCCAGCGCCAGCAGCACCCCCGCGGGCAATGAGAAGGTGATGCCGATGCCCGAGATCACCAGCGTGAGGAACAGCCCGCCCCAGACCTGGGTGGGCACGGGCCGCAATTCCCAGCCCCAGACCAGGACGAAGGCGGTCGCGTAGAGCGCGGCCCAGGTCAGCCGCGCCACCCAGCGCGCGCGCGGCGCATCCGGTTCGGGCCCGCCCAGCACCCGCGCCACCAGCGCCACGAAGGACAGGCCGGTGCGCCATTCGGTCACGACGGTCAGCCAGGTCCACAGCAGGCCGCTCAGCCCCAGCGCGACCAGCGCCGCCCAGACCGGTCCCTTGATGCCGCCCAGGAACAGGTAGGAGGCGAGGAAGGGAAACAGCAGCACGAGGCTGAGCCCGATCGCGACCTTGGAGCGCACGGCGGGCAGCCACAGCGGCACCGCCCAGAGCACCAGCAGCGCCGCGCCGAGGTTGATCCGCCACACCTCATCCTTGGGATACAGGCCGTAGATCAGATTGGGGATCCAGGCGATCACGCCCGGCCAGCAGGCGCCGGCGCGGCCCACCTGGTCCAGGCAGGCGCGGCGGTTGGGCGCGTCCCACACCGCGTTGAACACGGCCCAGCCCAGCACCGCATCCACCACCACATAGAGGATCCAGGCGCCGACCAGCGTCAGCAGCGTGTTCGGGATCGAGGAGAACAGGTTGGCGCGCAGCCAGCCCGCCACGCCGATGGTGTTGGGCGGCGGCGGTGCGGCGGGCCTGGGGCGGAAGATCTCGGCGGGGGTGGCGTGGTCGGGCATGGCCTACCGCTCCGTCAGCTGCATGCGGCGGTTGTAGATGTTCAGCAGGCCCGACACCGCGAGGCTGACCACGCAGTAGAAGGCCATGGTCATCGCCACGATCGGGATGGCCCGGCCCGACTGGTTCAGCGAGGTGTGCATCCAGACGCTGACCAGGTCCGGGAAGCCGATGGCGATGGCCAGCGAGGAATTCTTGGTCAGGTTGAGATACTGGCTGATCAGCGGCGGGATGATGACGCGCATCGCCTGCGGCAGGATGATGTGGCGCATGGTGCGCGCGGGCTTCACGCCCAGCGCGCGCGCCGCCTCGGTCTGGCCATGCGCCACCGACTGGATGCCCGCGCGCACGATCTCCGCGATGAAGCAGGATGTGTAGATCGCCAGCGCCAGCACCAGCGCGCAGAAGGAAGGCGGCACGGTCAGCCCACCGCGCAGGTTGAAGCCGCGCAGCACGGGCGTCTCCCAGCCGAGCGGCCCGCCGGTGGCGAGGAAGGCCGCCACCGGCAGGCCGATGACCAGCGCGGCCGCGACCCAGAAGGCGGGAAAGATGCGCCCGGTGGCGCGCCGGCGCGCCCGCGCCCACAGCACCACCCAGACCG
>SKWC01000407.1 GCA_007129145.1 Rubritepida sp. | reverse complement strand
ATGGCCGAGCCCGAGATCGCGGCCCGTATGGGCCAACTGGGCGCCCAGGTGCTGACCAGCACGCCGGCCGAATTCGGTGATTTCATCCGCAGCGAATTGCAGAAATGGGGCAGCGCGGTGCGCGACAACAATGTGAGGCTCGATTGAGCGACGCCGTCTTCGTCGTCTGGGAATGCGTGCTGTGCGGCTTCGTCTATGACGAGGCCGCCGGTGCGCCTGATGAGGGCCTCGCGCCCGGCACGCGCTGGGCCGATGTGCCCGAGGATTGGTCCTGCCCCGATTGCGGGGCAGGCAAGGCCGATTTCGAGATGCGTCCCCGCGGCTGAAGGCCGCGGGGAACAGCGAGGCTCAATGCGGAAGCGTCACTCGGCCGCCTTGGCCGGGGCGCGCTTCCAGTCGAAGGGGGCCGCGCGCGGCAGGCCCAGGTTCGAGCGCAGCGTCGTCCCCTCGTATTCCTTGCGGAACACGCCGCGGCGCTGCAGTTCCGGCACCACCAGGCGCACGAAATCCTCATAGGATCCCGGCATGTGGGTGGCGGCCAGCACGAAGCCGTCGCAGGCCTCGCCCTCATACCAGGAGGCCATCTCCTCGGCCACGCGGGCGGGGGTGCCGCAGAACACCGGGAATTCGCGGATGGTGCCGCGACCGCTGATGTCCACGAAGTCGCGCAGCGTCGGGTTCTGCTTCCCCGATTGCGCCACCACGCGGTCGCGGATGGCCTGCAGCCCCTTGATGCCGGCCAGCTCGTCGTCGGTGAAGGCCTCGTCCATGCCCTTCGAGGCGAAGTCGTAGTTCAGCACCTCCGACAGCAGTGCCAGGCCGTCGATCGGCTTGGAGAGCCCGTCGATCAGCGCGCGCTTGTCCTGGGCGGCGGACTCGGTCTCGCCCACCACGCAATAGACGGCGGGGCAGACGCGCACCTTGGCCGGGTCCCGCCCGGACGCCGCCACCTGGTCCTTGAAGGTGCGGTACACCTTCTGCCCGGCGGTGATGTTGGGGTAGAGCACGAAGATCAGATCGCCCCATTGCGAGGCGAAGCGCTGGCCGCGCCCCGACTGCCCGGCCTGGATCAGCACCGGCCTTCCCTGCGGCGTGCGCGGCACGGTGAAGGGCCCGCGCGAGCGGAAGTACTTCCCCTCGTAGTTCAGCCGGTGGACCTGGTCGGCATCGGCGAAGGTGCCGGTCGCGCGGTCCTGGATGATCGCGTCATCGCCCCAGGAATCCCAGTGGCCGAGCACGACCTCCATGAACTCGTCCGCGCGGTCGTAGCGCAGGTCGTGCTCGAGGTGGGTGGTGGCGCCCATGTTGTGCGCCTCGCTGTCGTTCAGCGAGGTCACGACGTTCCACGCCACGCGCCCGCCCAGCATGTGGTCCAGCGTCGCGAAGACGCGGGCCACATGGTAGGGCTCGAAATAGGTGGTGGAGTAGGTGCCGCCGAGCCCGAGCTTCGAGGTGGCCAGCCCCATCGCCGTCAGGATGGAGATCAGGTCCAGCTTGACCACCCGGATGCCGTTGCGCACGGCCTCGGCGTGGTCATTGCCCAGGATGTCGGGCATCGCCAGCCGGTCGTCGAAGAAGGCCAGGTGGAACTTCCCCGCCTCCAGCGTGCGCGCGATGCGCTGGTAGTACTCGGGCGACAGATAGTCGTTCATCGTGGCGGGGTGCCGCCACGATCCCGGGTAGTTGGAACAGTTCTGCGCCTGCAGGAAGGCGACAAGCGCCATCTGGCCGCGGTTGGACATGGTTTTTCTTCCTCAACCACTCAATGCGTCGGTCAGTGCCACGACATCGGCCGCGGCGTCGATTCCCATCACCAGCTCCAGCACGCGCTCGGCGCGCTGCGGCGACAGCACGCGCCCGGCGTTGTCGCGGAACTTGCGCTCCACATCGGCGGCCGAGAGCGGGTTGGCGTCGGAGCCGCGGTTGCACTCCTCGCGGTGCGACAGGCGGCGGCCGTCGGTGGTCTCGATCACCACCTCGCCGCCGTAGTAGCGGGGGAAGCGGCTGGTCGGGTCCAGCTCGTAGCCGGTGCGCTGCGTGAGGGCGAGCACGCGCGGGTCGCGGATCGCCTCCTCCTCGATCTCGTCCAGGGTGAAGCGGCCATGCACCAGCGCGCAGGCCACCGTGTAATGCACCGAGAACTGCGCGTCATAGGAGTTGGCCGGCGTCTTCTTGGACGCCTCGGGCTCACACACGGTCTTCACTTGGCCCTCATGGATGCGGCAGGTGATGCGCGCGATCTGCTCGGGGCGCAGGTCATGGGCGGCGCGCAGCGCGAGTGCGGCATCGGCGAAGGCGTGGTTGAAGTGGCAGCAGGGGTAGGGCTTCAGCGCGACGTTGCGCATCTCCCACAGCTCGCCCAGGGCTTCGGCGCAGCGCGACAGGTCGGCGGGCGCCTTCTCCTGCAGGTGGCTGCGGAACAGGCCGAAGCGGCCCTCATAGGCGGCGGGCGGCGCCTTGTAGCCGGCGCGCGCCAGTGCCGTGGCGGTGATGGCCGACACACCCGCCCAGCCCGGATGCAGCCGCTTGGTCCAGGAGCCGTCCTGCAGGAACTCGAGCGAGCCGGCCGCCATGGACAGCACGATGCCCTGCGCGCCCGCGATCTGCGCGGCCGAGGCGCCGGCGAGCCTGCCCGCGGTCAGGGCGCAGCCGAAGGCGCCGACCATGCCGGTCGGGTGGAAGCCCACCTGGTGGAAGCCGCCCTGGGCGGCGGCGCCGATCCGCGCTGAGGCCTCCACGCCCAGCAGATAGGCCAGCAGCGCCTCGCGGCCCGAGGCGCCATGCTCGCGCGCCATGTGCAGCGCGGTGGGCACCGCGCTGGCCGAGGCATGCACCACCGCGTCGGAATGGGTGTCGTCGTAGTCGAGGCCGTGGATCAGCGTGCCGTTCAGCAGCACCGCGTCGCGCAGCGGCAGGCGCATCGGAAAGCCGATGACCGGATGCGCGCCCGGGCCGCCCAGCCCGCCGATGGCGGTGGCCGCGCGCTTGGCGAATTCGAAGCCCGAGGCCGCGAGCGCGATGCCCAGGCAGTCCAGCATGTGCAGCTTGGCCTGGGCCATCACATCGGCCGGCACGTCGCCGGGCGTGACATCGGTGGCGAAGCGCGCGAGGCGGTTGGAGATGGGGGTGGTCTCGGTGGCGGCGAGGCCGGCGGGCAGCGTGTCCATGGGCGTCTCCTCTTTCGGGCCGCACCATGGACCATGCCAAACGTCCGGACAAGTCTGTCTTGCGGGGGCGGGGCGGGCCGGCCCATAAGGGCGCCCGCAAGATCGTGAGGACGACGCCATGACAACCGGCCCCAACCGCAGCTTCCTCTTCGCCCCCGGCGACCATCCCCGCCGCGCCGAGAAGGTGCTGGAGGTGGGCGCGGACGCCGCCATCCTCGACCTCGAGGATGCGGTGGCGGTTGCGGCCAAGCCCGCCGCGCGCGGCAAGGTGCTGGAGGCGCTGGCCCGGCCGCGCCGCTGCCGCGGCTTCGTGCGGGTGAACAGCTTCGCCACCGAATGGTGCCATGACGACATCGCGGCGGTGGTCGGCCCCACGCTGGACGGCATCGTGCTGCCCAAGCTCGAGGATGATGGCGAGCTGCTGGCGGTGGACTGGATGCTCTCGGCGCTGGAGCGCGCCCGCGGCCTGCCGCCGCGCGGCATCGAGGTCATGCCCATCCTGGAGACGGCGCTGGGCTTCGCGCGGCTGCCGGCGCTGGCGGCGCGCGCGGCGTCGCTGGGCGGGCGGGTGCGGCGGCTTTGCTTCGGGGCGGGCGACTACACGCTGGATGTGGGCCTGACCTGGGGCCGCGCCGAGACCGAGCTGGAGACCGCGCGCGCCGCCCTCGTGCTGCACAGCCGCGCCGCGGGGCTGGAGCCGCCGGTGGACACGGTCTGGATCGAGCTGCGCGACGCCGAGGGCTATGCCGCCTCCTGCGCGCGCGGTGTGGCGCTGGGCTTCCAGGGGCGGCTGTGCATCCACCCCGACCAGGTGGCCCCCGCCAATTCCGCCTATTCGCCGCCGGAGGAGGAGGTGGTCCGCGCGAAGCGCATCGTCGCCGCCTTCGAGGAGGCCGAGGCGCAGAACCTCGCCTCCATCCAGGTGGATGGGCGCTTCGTGGACTACCCGATCGTGCAGCGCGCCCAGCGCGTGCTGGGGCTGGCCGAGCTGATCGCGGCGAAGGGGTAGGGGCCTCTCAGCCGCCCGCGGCCTTGCGGCGCAGCGTGGCGCGGTAGGTGAAGCGCGGGGCGGGGTGCAGGCTTTCGGACATCTCGAAGGGCCGGCCCGCCTCGTCCAGGTAGCGGCGGCGGATCAGCAGGGCGGGCGCGCCGGCGTCCACCTGCAGGATCTCCGCCTCCGAGGCGGGGACGCGGGCGGCGGCGATGTCCACCTCGATGGCCGCGGCGCGCATCCCGAACCGCGCCTCGATCACGGCGTAGAGCGGTGTGGAATCGCCGCCCACATGCTCCAGCGCCTCGGCGTATTCGGGCCGGATCAGCAGCGTGGTGAAGCACAGCGGCGCGGCGGTGACCCGCACGCGGCGGATGGCCTCGACGCGCAGCCAGGGGTCGCCCGGGGCGCAGCCCAGCCGCGCGGCGGTCTCGGCATCGGCGCGGATCTCGCGCGCGCGGAGCACGGTCAGCCGCGTCTCCTGCGGGTATTGCAGCAACTCGCCCATGTCGGAGATGTCCTGCACGAAGCGGCCGGGCGGGCTGTGCGCCAGCACGGTGGTGCCGCTGCCCTGGCGGCGGCGCACCATGCCGCCCTCCTCCAGCAGGCGCAGCGCGTCGCGCACCGTGTGGCGGGACACGCCGAAGCGGGCGCAGAGCTCCGTCTCGGTGGGCAGCATGGCGCCGATCGGCCAGGCGCCGGCACCGAGTTCGGCGCCAAGCGCCTCGGCCACCTGGCGGTAGCGCGGGCGCGGATCGGGCGGGACGGGTCCGGTCATCGCGCGAGCATAGCGCCGCATGCGCCCGCGCCAAATGTCCGGATCACTTGATGAGGCGCAGCACCTCGCGGAAGCGCGGGTGGGTGGCGTCGCCCAGCCATTCGAAGGCGGCCATCTCGGTGGTGATGAATTCCACCCCCGCGGCGGCGAGGCGCGCGAAGCCGGCGTCGCGGTCGGCCGGGTCGCGGCTGCCCGCGGCATCCCGCGCCAGCAGCACGCGATGCCCGCGCCCGATCAGGCCGAGCGCGGTCTGCAGCACGCAGACATGCGCCTCATAGCCGCACAGGATGACCTCGGGCCGGTCGGGCGGCAGTGCTTCGATCAGCCCCGGCGCGCCGCAGGCGTCGAAGCGGGTCTTGGCGAAGACGCGGTCGAGGTCGTCGCGCAGCGCCGGGTGCAGCGGGCCCAGCGCGTCGGGGCAGTGCTCGGTGCCCCAGGCGGGGATGGACAGCAGCCGCGCGATGGCAACCAGCCGCGCCGCGCGCGCCAGCGCCGCCGCGCCGTCATGGATGGCGGGGTGCAGCCGCGTCTGGACATCCACCACCAGCAGCAGGCTGCGCGCGGGATCGAGGGCGCGGCTCATGCCCGCCCCCGCAGCAGCGCGTCGAGATGCGCCTGCATCAGCGGCCGCGCCTCGGGGGCGAAGAGGCGCAGGCGGCGCGTCTCGGCCAGGATCACGAGGCCCACCACCTGGGCGAAGGCCTGCGCGGCCAGGGTCTCGTCGCCCAGGGCGCGGGCTTCACGGGTCAGCGGCATCATCGCCTCCAGCAGCAGCGCGTTCAGTGCGGGGTCGAGGTCGGCGCCCAGGCCACGCGGCGCCAACCCGCCGAGGCCGAGATAGAGGCCGAGCGAGAGATCCTGCGGGCGGGCGGCGTAGAAGTCGAACAGCGCCATGGCGGCGGCGCGGAAATCGCGTGCGTCGGCCAGGGCGTCGCGCAGCGCGCCGAGCGAATCCCGCAGCAGCTCCGCATAGATCGCCTCGCGCGAGGGGAAGTGGAAATACAGCGCTGCGGGGGTGTAGCCCGCGCGGGCGGCGATGCCGCGCAGGCTGGCGGCCTGCAGCCCCGCCTCGGCAAAGAGGGCGCGGGCCGCGGCGAGGATGCGCTCGCGCGGGGCGCTGGCTTGAGGCGAGGATTGGTCCGGACAGCTCATTGACGGCGCAAATCTAACAGTGTTAGAAACCGCCGTCCAGCCTGAGGGAAACGCCGCCATGCTCATGTCCGCCGAGGCCTATCGCGACTCCCTGCGCGCGCTGCGCCCGCGCGTCTTCGTCAATGGCAGCCAGGTGCACAGCGTGGCGGATGAGCCGCTGCTGTCGCCGGGCATCAACGCCATCGGCGTGAGCTACGACTTCGCCCTGCGCGCGGAATACGCGCCGAT
>SKWC01000261.1 GCA_007129145.1 Rubritepida sp. | reverse complement strand
GGTCTGCATGAAGGGCGTGTAGGTGAAGATCATCTGCCCCAGCACCACCCCGCCGATGCCGATCCACACCGGCCGGGTGCCGCCCACCGTCTGCAGGCTGAAGGGCGGCGTGCCGGAGCCGCGCACGCTGATCAGATAGGCGATCTCGAGGCCCACGATCAGGTTGACGGCCAGGGTCCGCGCCTCCTCCAGGCTGCGGTCCTCGGCCAGCATGGCGCCGAAGCCGCTGAAGGCGGCCAGCGCGATCAGCAGCCCCACCATCAGCATCCGCCGCACCACCGCGGCCGAGAGGAGCGCGCTGTCCGGCGGCACCGGCGGGCGGCGCATCACCCCGGGCTCGGCCGGTTCGAAGGCGAGGGTCAGGCCGAGTGCCACCGCGGTGATGGTGTTGATCCACAGCAGCTGCGTCGCACTCACCGGCAGCGCGAGGCCCAGCAGCACGGCTGCCACGATGGTCAGGGATTCGCCGATGTTGGTGGGCAGCGTCCAGGCGATGACCTTCTTGATGTTGTCCGCGACCGTGCGGCCCTCGCGGACGGCGGCCACGATGGAGGCGAAATTGTCGTCGGTCAGCACCATGGCCGAGGCCTGCTTGGCGGCCTCGGTGCCGGTGATCCCCATGGAGACGCCCACCTCGGCGCGCTTCAGCGCGGGGGCGTCGTTCACCCCGTCGCCGGTCATCGCCACCAGCTCCCCATTGGCCTGCAGGGCCTCGACCAGATGGATCTTGTCCTCCGGGGCGGCGCGGGCGAAGACGCCGGTCCGAGCCACCGCCGCGCGCAGCTCCTCGCGCGACATGGCGGCCGTCTCGGCGCCGGTCAGCGCCTCGCCGGCGCCCTCAATGCCGAGCTGCCGCGCGATGGCGGCGGCGGTCGCAGGGTGGTCGCCGGTGATCATCTTCACCGCGATCCCGGCCTCGCGGCATTCCGCGACCGCCGCCTGCGCCTCGGGCCGCGGCGGGTCGAGCAGGCCGATCAGCCCGACCATGGTCACCCCCGCCGCGACCGCCGCCTCGATGTCCTGGCCTTCGCCGGGCCTGGCCTGGGCGAAGGCCAGCACGCGCAGCCCGTCGCCGGACATGCGCGCCATCTCCTCCTCCCAGAAGGCGGTGTCGGCCTCGGGGCACAGGGCCAGCACCGCCTCCGGCGCGCCCTTCACGCACAGCAGGGGCCCGTCCGGGCCTTCGTGCAGCGTGGCCATGCGCCGCGTGGCGGCGTCGAAGGGCTCGGTGTCCTGCCTGGGGTGGCGCTCGGCCAGCTCCGCTGCCGGATGGCCGGAGCGGCCGGCGAAGGCCAGCAGCGCGCCCTCCATCGGGTCGCCCTCGGTGCGCCAGCCGCCCTCCTCGGCTTCGCGCACATGCGCGTCGTTGCACAGGGCCGCGGCGCGGGCGAGCGCCTCCAGCTCCTCCGGTGCGGCGCCCTCGCCCTCGGCATGGACCTCGCCCTGCGGCGCGTAGCCCTCCCCCTCGATGCGCCAGCGGGCACTGGGCGTGCGCGCGGCGACCGCGCTCATTTCGCCGCGGGTCAGGGTGCCGGTCTTGTCCGAGCAGATGACGGTGACCGAGCCCAGCGTCTCGACCGCCGGCAGGCGGCGGATCAGGGCGCGACGGGCGGCCATGTTGCGCACCCCGATGGCGAGGGTGATGGTGATGACGGCAGGCAGTCCCGTGGGGATGGCCGAAACCGCAAGCCCCACCACGGCGAGGAAGGCCTCGCCCGTCGGCCAGTTGCGCCAGCCCCAGGCCAGCAGGAAGACCGCCACCGCGCTGGCCAGGATGGCGAAGGTCAGTCGCGTGCCGAACATGTCGAGGCGGCGCAGCAGCGGCGTCTTCACCTCGGCGACGCCCGCCACGAGGGCGCCGATCCGGCCCAGTTCGGTGTTCCCCGCCGTCGCCACCACCACGCCGCGGGCGGTGCCTCCCACGGCCAGTGTGCCGGAGAACAGCATGCCCTCGCGCTCGGCCAGCGGGGCTTCCCGTGGCGAGGTTCCGGGCGTCTTGGAGACCGGCACGCTCTCGCCGGTCAGCGCTGCCTCCTCCACCATCAGCCCGCGCGCCTGCAGGATGCGCAGGTCGGCCGGCACGCGGTCGCCGGCCTCCAGCAGAACGATGTCGCCGGTGACGAGGTCGGCGGCGTCCACCCCCTCGCGGCTGCCGCCGCGCAGCACGGTGGCGCGCGGCGCCAGCATGCCCTCGATGGCGTTCAGCGCCTGTTCGGCGCGGCCCTCCTGGATGAAGCCGATGGCGGCATTGGCGATCACCACCGCCATGATGACCAGCGCGTCGATGGTGTGGCCGAGCAGCGCCACCACCACCGCCGAGACGATCAGCACCTGCACCAGCAGGCTGGTGAACTGTGCTGCCAGCCGCGCCAGCGGCCCGCGCTGCGCCGCCGGGGGCAGGCGGTTCGGGCCCTGTTCGTCAAGGCGCCGTGCCGCTTCCTCGGCGGAGAGGCCGCGCGGATCGGCCGCCAGCCGTTCGAGCACCGCCTCGGCGTCCATGCCGTGCCATTGCTGGCGCTCCTGGGTGTCGTGGCTTTGTTGCGCCATGCCGTCCTTCCGCGTCTGGCCGGATCGCGCGCGGCGCCCGGTCTTGTGCTTGATGATGCGCGAGTCCATGAGCGTGGGGCCAAGACGGGAGCCCCAACCGCCCATGTCCATCGACCTCGAGATCGCCCGCGCCGCCACCCTCCAGCCGATCGGCCGCATCGCGGACCGTGCCGGCATCCCGCAGGAGGCGCTGGAACCCCATGGCAAGTACAAGGCCAAGGTCGCGCTGGATTTCGTGTCCAGGGTGCGCCAGGAGCGCCCGGCGGGCAAGCTGGTTCTGGTCACCGGCATCAATCCGACCCCGGCCGGCGAGGGCAAGTCCACCACCACCGTGGGGCTGGGCGATGCGCTGAACGCCATCGGCCAGCGGGCCATGATCTGCCTGCGCGAACCCTCGCTCGGGCCGTGCTTCGGGGTGAAGGGGGGTGCGACCGGCGGCGGCCACGCCCAGGTCGTGCCCATGGAGGACATCAACCTCCATTTCACCGGGGATTTCCACGCCATCACCGCCGCGAACAACCTGCTGGCGGCGATGCTGGACAACCACCTCTACTGGGGCAATTCGCTGGGCATCGACGCGCGGCGCATATCCTGGCGGCGGGCGCTCGACATGAACGACCGCGCGCTGCGCGGCATCGTGGGCTCGCTCGGCGGGGTGGCGAACGGCTTCCCGCGCGAGGACGGCTTCGACATCACGGTCGCGAGCGAGGTGATGGCCGCCTTCTGCCTGGCCGAGGACCTGCCCGACCTGCAGGCGCGGCTGGGCCGCATGATCGTGGCGCAGCGCCGCGACGGCAGCGCGGTGACGGCGGCCGAGCTCAAGGCCGATGGCGCGATGGCCGTGCTGCTGCGCGACGCCTTCGCGCCCAACCTGGTGCAGACGCTGGCGGGCTCGCCCGCGCTGGTGCATGGCGGGCCCTTCGCCAACATCGCGCATGGCTGCAACAGCGTGATCGCGACGAAGCTGGGGCTGCACCTGTCCGATGTGGTGGTCACCGAGGCGGGCTTCGGGGCGGATCTGGGCGCCGAGAAGTTCCTCGACATCAAGTGCCGGCTGGCGGGGCTTTCGCCCGACGCCTGCGTGATCGTGGCCACGGTCCGCGCGCTGAAGATGCATGGCGGCGTGGCGAAATCATCCCTGGGGGCCGAGGATGTGGGGGCGGTGCGCCAGGGGGTGGTGAACCTCGTGCGGCATGTCGAGAACATGCGCAAGTTCGGCCTGCCCCCGGTGGTGGCGCTGAACCGCTTCACCACCGACACCGAGGCCGAGATCGCCGCCGTGCAGGAGGCGATGGCCGGCCTGGGGGTGGAGGCGATCCTGTGCACCCATTGGGCCGATGGGGCGGCGGGCGCGGTGCCGCTGGCCGAGGCGGTGATGCGCCAGATCGGCCAGGGGGCCGCGCATTTCGCTCCCCTCTATCCCGACGCCATGCCGCTGGCCGACAAGCTGCGCCGCATCGCGCGCGAGATCTACCGCGCCCGCGACGTGGCGATCCCCGCCGCGGTGGCCGCGCGGTTGGCGCGCTTCGAGGACGACGGCTTCGGGAAGCTGCCTGTCTGCATCGCCAAGACGCAGTATTCCTTCAGCGCCGACCCCACCGCGCTGGGCGCGCCCGAGGGCCATGTGCTGCCGGTGCGCGAGGTGCGGCTCTCGGCCGGGGCGGGCTTCGTGGTGGCGGTCTGCGGCGATGTGATGACCATGCCTGGCCTGCCGCGCGTGCCGGCCGCCGAGAGCATCCGCCTCGACGCCGGGGGGCGGATCGAGGGGCTTTTCTGAGCGCGCTGCCATCAAAAGGCCAGAAGTTCGTGGCAGCGATGGCGGAGGGACAAGAAGGAGAGACTCGCATGCGAGACATCCGCCTCACCCGCCGCCACAGCCTTGCACTGCCCGCGCTGGCTGCGGCCGCCACCCTGGCGCCCGCCCGCGCGCGGGCCGCCTCCGCCGCCCAGATCCGCCGCGAGGTGACGTCGGCCGAGGCGCAGCTGCGCGAGATGGACAACACGCGGCCCTTGTTCGAGGCCGCGCGCGCCGTGCTGATCTTCCCGCGCATCGTGCAGGGCGGCTTCATCATCGGCGGCCAGTACGGCGAGGGCGCGTTGCTGCGCGGCGGCGCGCACCAGGGCTTCTACCGGATCATCGGCGCCTCCTTCGGCCTGCAGGCCGGGGCGCAGACCTCGGGCCTCGCGATGTTCTTCATGACGGATGCGGCGCTGGAGGCGCTGCAGCGGGCCGATGGCTGGGAGATCGGCACCGGCCCCTCGGTGGTCGCGCTGGACCGCGGGGTGCAGGCCAACATCTCCAGCACCACCCTGACCGAGCCGGTCTATGCCATCACCTTCAGCCAGCAGGGGCTGATGGCGGCGCTGGCGCTCAACGGCACCCGGATCGCGCCCTTCCAGCCGGAATAGCCGGGCCGGGCTTCCCTGCCGGCGCCACGTATGCGAAACGACGCATAAATCAAGTGGTGTTGGGACAGCGGGGAAATGCTGGAGGTGCGGGTGGAGCCTATGGCCCAGGTGGAGGGCCATGCCGGGCTGGGGCGGCTCGCTGGCGCCGCCTTCGACTTCTCGGCGGATGTCGGGCTGTTCGTCCCGCCCGAGGCCGAGGCGCTGCGCCAGCGCTGGCTCGGCCATCTGGAGGAGGCGGTGCGCCGCCACGGCAAGGGCCGCATTCGCGTCATCGAGACGGGCAGCGTACCCGACGCCCATGTCTTCGGCGCGCGCATGATCGCCATGAGCGGCGGGGTGATCCTGCGCGAGACGGTGCAGCGGCCCAAGCGGCTGGCGGGGCTGCGTCCCGGCGGCTGGACGCCCGAGATGCCCGCCATCTACAACGGCCGCGGCACGCTGAGCATCGCAGAACCCGAGCTGCCCCGGCCGGGCGAGCGCACCGCCTATCTGCTGGGGCAGGCCACCTTCGACAACTACTACCACTGGTTGGTCGAGATCATCCCGCGCATCCCGCTGATGAAGGCGGCACTCGCCTTCGGCATGCAGCTTGTCGGCCCCCCGCTGAAGCAGGAGTTCCAGCGGCAGTCGCTGCGCTTCCACGGGCTGGACCCCGCATCCATCCTCGAGATCCGCCGGCCCTGGCGGTTTCCCCGCTGCGTCGTGAGCACGCCCTTCGCGGCCGGCAACACCTGGCTCTCGTCGGAGATCGCGCGGTTCTTTCGCGCAGGCGGGGCAGGCGGGGCGGCCGGGGCAAGTGGCGTGGGCTCGCGGCGCATCTACATCACGCGCCGCGCCGCGCGGAACCGGCGGGTGCTGAACGAGGCTGAGCTGCTGCCCATGCTGCTGGCGCGCGGCTTCGAGGTGGTGGCGCTGGAGGCGATGGATTTCGCCGAACAGGTGCGGCTGTTCGCGGATGCGGCCTGCATCATCGGCCCGCATGGCGCGGGGCTGGCCAACATGGTGCATGCGCCGGCGGGCGCGCGGGTGGTCGAGCTGCTGCACGATTCCTTCGAGGCAGGCGCGACCAGCTACTATGCGCTCTCGCAGCTTTTCGGCCTCCGCTACAGCCTTGTGGTCGGGCCGGCGCGTCCCGGGGGCGAGGCGGGCGCCAATGCGGATTTCGTCATCCCGCCCGCCCTTCTGGGCAGCGCCATGGCCGATCTGGCATAATGCTGCCACGCCGGCGTGGTCCATTGGTTGCGGCTTCCGACAGCCGCAACCAATGAGAGGCATTGCTTCATGCGAATCTTCCGCAAGTTGATCCTGGGTGCCGTGCTGGTCACGCGCCTTGCCGCCTGCGGCAGCACCCCGGGCGAGCGCGCG
>SKWC01000248.1 GCA_007129145.1 Rubritepida sp. | reverse complement strand
GGCCGGGTCGGCGCCGGCGTCCAGCACCCGGCGGCCCACGGCGCGATACAGCAGCCCGGTGTCGAGATAGGGCAGGCCCAGATGCGCGGCCAAGCGCCGCGCCAGCGTCCCCTTCCCCGCCGCGGCGGGCCCGTCCACGGCGATGATGCGCGGCGCGGCCCGGCTCATGCCGGCCCCAGCGCCTCGCTGCCCGCGGCGCGGTTCATCAGCGCCACGAAGTTGGGGAAGCTGGTGGCAATGAAGGCGCCGTCATCCACGCCCATGCCGGCCTTGGCGCCCAGGCCAAGCACCAGCGCGCTCATGGCAAGGCGATGGTCCATCTGCGCCACGGCGACCCCGCCGCCCGCTACCGCGCCCCCCGTGCCATGCACCAGAAGGTCGTCGCCCTCGATCTCGGCGCGCACCCCGGCCGCGGCCAGCAGCGCGGCCGTGCCGGCCAGCCGGTCGCTCTCCTTCACGCGCAGCTCCTGCAGGCCACGGAAGCGGCTGGTGCCGCGCGCAAACGCTGCCGCGACCGCCAGCACCGGATACTCGTCGATCATCGAGGGGGCGCGCGCGGCGGGCACGTCCACCGCGCGCAACTCGCCATGGCGCAGCACCAGGTCGCCCACCGGCTCACCGCCCTCGGTGCGGCCGTTGGAGACGCTGAGCGAGGCGCCCATCTCGCGCAGGGTCTCGAACAGGCCCGTGCGCAGCGGATTCAGCCCGACATTCTCGACCACGAGGCGTGAGCCGGGCACGACCAGCGCCGCGACCGCGAAGAAGGCAGCCGAGGACGGGTCGCCCGGAACCTGCACCGGGGCCGCGCGCAGCTCGGGCTGGCCGTCGAGTTCGATGACCCGGCCCGCGCCCTCGGCCGCCACCCGCACCGTCGCGCCGAAATGGCGCAGCATGTTCTCGCTGTGGTCCCGCGTCGCTTCGGGTTCCACAACGCGGGTGACACCCGGCGCGCAGAGCCCGGCCAGCAGGCAGGCGCTCTTCACCTGGGCCGAGGCCACGGGCAGCGTGTAGTCGAGTGGCATGGGATGGCGCGCGCCCTCCACCGCCAGCGGCAGCCGCCCGCCAGCGCGGGACAGGAAGCGCGCGCCTGTCGCGGCCAGCGGCTCGGTCACGCGCTTCATCGGGCGGCGGCGCAGGCTGGCGTCGCCGGTCATCACCGCGAAGAGGGGATGGCCCGCCAGCAGACCGCAGATCAGCCGCGCGGCGGTGCCCGAATTGCCCATGTCCAGCACGTCCTCGGGCTCGGTCAGCCCGCCCACGCCGCGCCCGGCCACGCGCCATGCGCCCTCACCCAGCCGCTCGACCTCGGCTCCCAGCAGGCGCATGGCGGCGGCGGTGCGTAGCACGTCCTCGCCCTCCAGCAGCCCCTCGATGCGGGTCGTGCCGACGGCCAGCGCGCCGAACATAAGGGCGCGGTGGCTGATGGATTTGTCGCCCGGCACGCGCAGGCGGCCGGAGAGCGGCCCCGGCGAGGGGTGGGCGCGGAGTGGTTGGGCGGGCTGGTCGTGCGGCATGGCCGCGTTTGACACCAAGCCCCGCGGCATGGCAATGCGCGCCGCCCCGTCGTCCTGGACGCGGGGCGGCAACAGCGGGAACAGAGGGCCCAATGGCAAAGCCCGAACTCGGCCTCAAGCGCGTGTGCGTGGCCTGCGGCACCAAATTCTACGACCTGATGCGCAGCCCGGCGGTGTGCCCGAAATGCGCGACCGAGCAGCGCGCAGAGCAGGCGCGCCTGCGCCGCGGCGCCGCGCCCACCGAGGAGAAGGTCAAGAAGCGCGCCGGTGTCCCCGCCGAGGCCGATGCGGTCGAGGTGGACCTCGAAGATGTGGAGGCGGATGCCGCCCTGGAGGACGATGCTGGCCTCGAGGAGGATGACGAAGACGAGGCGATCGGCGACGACATCGAGGTCGAGACCGATCGCGACGAGGAAGTCTGAGTTCCTTGCGCCTAAGCGCGGCGCCAACATTGCGCCGGGACGCCGAGAGCTCTATGCAGCCCTCATGTTCCGGAGCCTCCTCGCCGCGACGCTGCTTCTCGCCACTCCAGCGCTGGCCCAGCAGCAGGCACCCTCCGCGCTGGGCACCTTCCAGGACTGGACCGCTGCGACCTATCGCGAGAGCGGACAACTGGTCTGCTACGCCTTTACCCGCGCCCAGCAGGCGGGCGGCGTTGCCGGCCGCGAGGCCGAGACGGTTTTGTTGCTCGTCACGCACCGCCGCGGTGCGCGCGATCAGGTGGCGGTTCGCCCTGGCTTCGCCTTCGCCGCCGGCGCCGATGGCACGCTGGTGATAGGCGAGAGCCGCCACGCCTTCTTCACCGCCGCCGACACCGCCTTCGGCCGCGACAGCGCGGCCCTGGTGGCGGCGATGCGCGCCGGGCGCGACGCGGTGTTCCGCGCCCCTGGCCCGGCCGGCCGCGGCGAGACGGATGACCGCTTCTCGCTGATGGGTTTCACCGCCTCCTACAACGCGATCTCGCGCGCCTGCCCTCCCTGAGCACGAACTGACGCCGGCATGAATGCCTTTCCGCCGCACAACCGGGTGCTGCCCGCCGCGGACGGGCTGACCGAGGCAGAGCGCACGCGCATCCTGGCCAAGGCCGCCGCCTTCGCGCCGCCGCCCATGCAGGATGCCGATGGCCGGCGCGAGCTGGTGGGCCTCTCGCGCGCCGAGCTGGAGGCCGAGATGGCCGCGCTTGGCGAGAAGCCCTTCCGCGCCAAGCAGCTCTGGCACTGGATCTACCACCAGGGCGTGCGCGACTTCGCGGCCATGTCCACCATCGCGAAGCCGCTTCAAGGGCGGCTGGCCGAGCATTTCGTCGTCGGCCGCCCCGGCGTGGCCACCGAGCAGACCAGCCAGGACGGCACGCGCAAATGGCTGTTCGCCTTCCGCGACGGCCAGCAGGTCGAGACCGTCTATATCCCCGAGGAGGACCGCGGCGCGGTCTGCATCTCCACCCAGGTGGGCTGCACCCTGTCCTGCACCTTCTGCCACACCGGCACGCAGCGCCTTGTGCGCAACCTCAGCGCGGCCGAGATCGTGGGCCAGTTCATGGCCGCGCGCGATTCCTACGGGGAATGGCCCACGCCCAAGGGGGAAGAAGGTCGGCTCCTCTCCAACATCGTCGTGATGGGCATGGGCGAGCCGCTCTACAACTATGAGAACGTCGCCAAGGCGCTGACCATCATCATGGACCATGAGGGGATCGGCCTGTCGCGCCGGCGCATCACCCTCTCGACCTCCGGCGTGGTGCCGATGATGGACCGCTGCGGTGCGGAGCTCGGCGTGAACCTCGCGGTGTCGCTGCACGCGGTGCGCGACGACCTGCGCGACGAGATCGTGCCGTTGAACCGCAAGTACCCCATCGCGGAGCTGCTGGACGCCTGCCGGCGCTATCCGGGCGCCTCCAACGCGCGGCGCATAACCTTCGAATATGTGATGCTGCGCGGGGTGAACGACAGCGAGCCCGAGGCGCATGAGCTGGTGCGGCTGCTGCGCGGCATCCCGGCCAAGGTGAACCTGATCCCCTTCAACCCCTGGCCGGGCAGCCCCTACCGCACCTCGACGCCCGAGGCGCTGCGCCGCTTCGCCGAGATCATGAACGCGGCTGGCTATTCCTCGCCCATCCGGCGGCCGCGCGGGCGCGACATCCTGGCCGCTTGCGGCCAGCTCAAGACCGAGAGCGAACGGCGCCGCCGTGACGCCTGAGGCCGCGCGGGACATGCCCGCGTGAGCCCTGCGCCCGTGCACCTCCCCATCGGCCTGATGGCCTTCGGAGGCTTCGCCGTCGGCGCCGGCATGCGGCTGCTGGACCCGCTGCTGCCCATGGTGGCGGTGGGCTTCGGCACCACCGTCTCGGCCGCGGCGGTGCTGATCGCGGCCTTCGCCCTGCCCTATGGCGCGGGCCAGATCGCCACCGGCCCGCTCGGGGACCGGCTGGGCAAGATGCGCGTGGCCAGCGTGGCGCTGGTGCTCTACGGGCTGGTCAGCATCGCCTCGGCATCGGCGCAGGGTCTGACCGACCTCACCATCATGCGCGCCCTGGCGGGGCTGTTCGCGGGTGCCGCAATCCCGCTGATGATGGCGCATATCGGCGACTGCGTGCCCTATGCCGAGCGCCAGGGCGCCATCGGCAAGTTCCTGACCGGCATGGTCTTCGCCCAGCTTCTCGTGGGACCGATCTCGGGCGTGCTGGGCGAGGCGCTGGGCTGGCAGTCGAGCTTCATCGCCGCGGGGCTGGTGGCCCTGGGCGCCGGCGCGGCGCTGTTCTGGAGCCAGCGCCAGACGCCGCCACCACCGCGCGGCGGCGGCGGGCTGTTCGGCTATGTGGTGCTGCTGCGCAAGCCAGCGGGGCGGCGGCTGCTGGGCCTCGCGCTGCTGGACGGGGCGCTGCTGTTCGGCGGCGCCTTCCCCTTCGTGGCCAGCTTCCTGATCGAGCGCTTCGGCCTCTCCGCCGCCGCGGCGGGGCTGGTGATGGCCGGCTTCGGCATCGGCGCCTTCGTCTACACGCGGCTGGCGCGGCGGCTGGTGGCCCGCTTCGGAGAGCGCGGGCTGCTGGGGGTGGGCGGCGGCGCGCTGGCGGGGCTGCTGCTGCTGATCGCGCTGGCCTGGCATTGGTGGGTGGTGCTGGCGGCGCAGCTGTGCATCGGCCTTGCGTTCTTCATGTTCCACGGGGTGCTGCAGGCCCGCGCCACCGAGGCGCTTCCCGAGGCGCGTGGCACCGCAGTCAGCGCCTTTGCCATGGCGCTGTTCATGGGCCAATCCTCAGGGGCGCTGCTGTTCGGGGCGCTGATCGGGCTGGCGGACTACCGGGTGTCGTTCATCGTGGCGGCGCTTGGGGTTGCGGGACTGGCATGGTGGGCGCGGCGGCAGCCGGCGGCAGGCTCAGGCTCAGGCTCAGGCTAGAGCTTGATCACCTTACACTGAGCCATAGGCTTCGTGTCTGACGTAGTTTGCGGACTCGGCGCGGGAGAACTCGCCGAGCAGCGTGCCAATGCGATGCCAGACGGCGACGATGGACCGCGCTTCGGCCTTGCTCAGCAGGGTCTTGAGCTTGGCAAACATCATCTCGATTGGGTTCAGGTCTGGGCTGTAGTGCCCTAATTTTATAATTCGTCCGATTTGCTATGCTCGGAGGCAGAAGCGCTGGATGGCGGCGAGGATATCGTCTGCGAACTTGGTCCAGCGAAATGGCTTGGGGTCGGCATTTTGGGCGTCGATGAATGCGCGGATGTCGGCCTCGAGCTGTGCGGTGGAGCGATGGACGCCGCGCCGGATCTGTTTTTCGGCGAGATTGGCGAAGAAGCGCTTGACCTGATTGATCCAGGATGCGCCGGTGGGCGTGACGTGGACGTGCCAGCGCGGGCGCTTGGCGAGCCAGTCGCGGACCGGCTTGGTTTTGTGGGTGGCGTAGTTGTCCATCACCAGGTGCACGGCCAGGTCGGCGAGCACGGCCGCCTCGACCTTATCGAGAAACCTGCGGAACTCGCTTGAGCGGTGCTTCGGGTAGCAGCGCCCGATGACGGCGCCAGTGGCGATGTCGAGGGCGGCGAACAGCGAGGTGGTGCCGTGCCTCGTATGGTCGTGTGTGCGACGCTCGGCCTGGCCGGGGCGCATCGGCAGCAGCGGCTGGGTGCGGTCGAGCGCCTGGATCTGCGACTTCTCGTCCACGCAGAGCACCAGCGCGCGCTCGGGTGGGCTCATGTAGAGCCCGACGATGTCGCGCACCTTCTCGACGAACAGCGGGTCAGACGAGAGCTTGAAGGTCTCGCTGCGGTGCGGCTGCAGGCCGAAGGCGCGCCAGATGCGATGGATGGTTGACGGCGCGTAGCCAACTGCTTTCGCCATCGAGCGGAGCGACCAGTGGGTCGCGCCAGGGGGTGCCGTCTCCAGGGTCAGGCGGATCGTCTCGGCGATCTGGTCATCGCCGATCTTGCGCGGCGTGCCGGGTCGTGGCTCGTCGAGCAGCCCTTCAAGGCGGTCGGGCGGCAAAGCGGCGGCGCCATTTCAAGACCGTGCTGGCGTCTGCGCCCACCTCGGCGCAGATCGCCTTGTTCTCCAGCTCCGCCGCCGCGGCCAGCGCGATCCGGGCCCGACGCGCCATAGCCTGCCCGGTGCGGTGCGCGCGGGCGAGCCGATTCCAGCTCCCGCCGCTCCGGCGCCGTCAGGTCGATCGCCACCCCCGCCTTGCCCACCGCCAGCCCCCACGACCCAATACCTAAATCATAAGAACTTCGCGATCAGGACAGTAGGGCAATATCCGATCGGACGCTGCTCTAGGCTCAGGACTCATTGCCTGAGCCAGAAGATGATGATGGCGGCGAGAGTGATGGCGCCGAAGAAGGTGGTGGCGCAGCGGTCGTAGCGGGTTGCGATGCGGCGCCAGTCCTTCATGC
>SKWC01000011.1 GCA_007129145.1 Rubritepida sp. | reverse complement strand
GCGCCGGCGCCCAAGAAATCCACCCTGGCCGGCACCAGCCGCCGCGAGGGCCGCATCGACGTGGCCGCCGCGCTGGATGGCGACGACGACCGCAGCCGCTCGCTCGCCTCGGTCCGCCGCGCCCGTGAGCGTGAGCGCCGGCAGGCGGAGCTCGCGCGCCTGCGCTCCGGCCAGGAGCGCGTGGTGCTGGACGTCGTGATCCCCGAGACCATCACGGTGCAGGAACTCGCCAACCGCATGGCTGCCCGCGGCGGCGAGGTGGTGAAGGCGCTGTTCCGCATGGGCGTGATGGCGACCCTGACGCAGTCCATCGACGCCGACACGGCCGAGCTGGTGGCGCAGGAATTCGGCCACCGCGTGAAGCGCGTCGCCGACGATGACGTGGAAATCGGCCTCGAGGGGCCGGTGGACGAGGAAGAGGAACTGCTGCCGCGCCCGCCGGTCGTGACCATCATGGGCCATGTTGACCACGGCAAGACCAGCCTGCTGGACGCGCTGCGCAAGACCGACGTGGCGGCGCGCGAGGCCGGGGGCATCACCCAGCACATCGGCGCCTATCAGGTGGACACCGGCAGCGGGAAGGTCGCCTTCATCGACACCCCGGGCCATGAGGCCTTCACGGCCATGCGTGCCCGCGGCGCCAGCGTGACCGACATGGTGGTGCTGGTCGTCGCCGCCGATGACGGCGTGATGCCGCAGACCATCGAGGCCATCAAGCACGCCCGCGCCGCCGAAGTGCCGCTGATCGTGGCGGTCAACAAGATCGACAAGCCGGGCGTCAACCTCGACCGCGTGCGCAACGAGCTGCTGCAGCATGAGGTCGTGGTAGAAAGCCTGGGCGGCGACACCCAGGAGCTTCAGGTCTCGGCACTGAAGGGCACCAACCTCGACAAGCTACTGGAAGCCATCCTGCTGCAGGCCGAGATCCTCGACCTGCGCGCCAACCCCGAGCGCAGCGCATCCGGCACCGTGATCGAGAGCAAGCTCGACAAGGGCCGTGGCGCGGTCGCCACCGTGCTGGTTCAGAAAGGCACGCTGCACCAGGGCGACATCGTGGTGGTGGGCGCCGAATGGGGCCGCGTGCGCGCGCTGGTTGACGACAAGGGCCAGCAGATCAAGCTGGCCGGCCCCTCCACCCCGGTGGAGGTGCTGGGTCTAGGCGGCGTGCCCTCGGCCGGCGACGCGCTGGTCGCGGTGGAAAGCGAGGCCCGCGCCCGCGAGGTGAGCGAATTCCGCCAGGCCCGCACGCGCGAGAAGGCGGCGGCCGCGGCAGGTGCCGCGCGCGGCACACTGGCGGAGATGCTGGCCCGCATCCAGGCCGGCGAGCAGAAGGAAGTCGCCGTCGTGGTCAAGGCCGATGTGCAGGGCAGCGCCGAGGCGATCGGCGCCACCCTGGCCAAGATCGGCAATGAGGAGGTGCGCGTGCGCGTGCTGCACTCGGCGGTCGGCCAGATCACCGAAAGCGACGTGCAGCTCGCCAAGGCCTCCAAGGCGATCGTGGTGGCGTTCAACGTCCGCGCCACCACCCAGGCGCGCGAGATGGCGCAGCGCGACGGCGTCGACATCCGCTACTACTCCATCATCTACCAGGTCGCGGACGACATCGAGGCGCTCTACAAGTCGCGCCTTGCGCCGGTGCAGCGTGAGAACTTCATCGGCTACGCGCAGATCCTGCAGGTGTTCGACGTCAAGCGCATCGGCCGCGTGGCCGGTTGCCGCGTGACCGAGGGCGTGGTGCGGCGCGGCTGCGGCTTCCGCCTGCTGCGCGAGGGCGTCGTGATCCACGAGGGCGAGCTGGCGACGCTGCGCCGCTTCAAGGACGACGTGAAGGAAGTCACCAACGGCTACGAATGCGGCATGGGCTTCCGCAACTACGACGACATCCGCGTGGGCGACCAGATCGAATGCTTCGAGACGGAGACCGTGGCGGCGGCGTGATGCGTGATGGAGTTGCTCGACCGCGACCTCACCCGGGAGGTGGACTGGCTGGTTGACGCGATCGAGACCCATGAGGTCGAGATCCGCTTCAACCTGACCGAGCTCAACTCCTGGGGCCGGCCCACCCATTCGAAGCGCGACAACGCCATCGTGATGGCCGGCCCCTTCGTGCTGGCCGCGCCCTTCACGCTGATCAACCCGCTGCTGGGCCTCGCCTTCTTCGTGACCGGCGTGATGTATGTCTACCGGCTGGGCCAACCCTGGATGTTCAAGCGCTGCATGGACCGCGCCTTCACCCTGCTGCGCAGCCACCCGGAGGCGCTGACCGCCATGTGGGCCGACAGCGCCTTCGAGCTGCGCCACCACGCAAGCGGCGAGGTCTGCAGCCCGCCCGATGGTGATGTGCGCGGCTTCATCCGCCGCCACATGGCCGCCGCGCCGCCCGCCGGCCTGGAGTAGCCCCGATGCCCCGTCCATCCCCGGCCGGTCCCTCGCAGCGCCAACTGCGGGTGGCCGAGGAAGTCCGACACGCCCTCGCCCAACTGCTGGAGCGCGGCGATTTCCGCGACCCCGATCTCGCGCGCGGGCATATCACCGTCACCGAGGTGCGCGCCTCGCCGGACCTCAAGCACATGACGGCCTTCGTCAGCGGCCTCGGGCGCGACGTGCCGCCCGAGCAATTCGCAGCGCTGCGCCGGGCGGCGGCCTATCTTCGCAGCCAGGTGGCGCGCATGGTGCGGCTGAAATACGCGCCGCAGCTGCATTTCCAGCCGGACACCGCGCTGGACTACGCCATGGAGGTGGACCGGCTGCTGCGCCGGCCCGAGGTGGCGCGCGACCTTGGCGCCGGGGACGACGACCCCGGCACGGACGACAAGACCAACTGAGACAGGACGGGCGCCCGCGCGGCGCCGGGGAATCCATGAACCGCTTCCATCGCAAGAAACCCCGCGGCCGGGACATCACCGGCTGGCTCATCGTGGACAAGCCCTCCGCCATCGGCAGCACCGAGGTGGTGAACCAGGTCAAGCGCGCCTATGACGCGCGCAAGGCCGGGCATGGCGGCACGCTCGACCCGCTGGCCACCGGCCTGCTGCCGATCGCCTTCGGCAACGCCACCAAGACCGTGCCCTATGTGATGGACGGCACCAAGGTCTATCGCTTCACCCTGCGCTTCGGCGAGGCACGCGACACCGACGACGCCGATGGCGCGGTGACCGAGACCAGCGCGGCACGGCCCACGGATGACGCCATCCGCGCCGCCCTGCCCGCGCTCACCGGCGGCATCATGCAGGTGCCCCCCGCCTATTCCGCCATCAAGGTGGGGGGCGAGCGCGCCTATGACCTCGCCCGCGGCGGCCAGGCGGTGGTGCTGGAGGCCCGCCCCGCCCGGGTGGACCGCTTCGAACTGATCGCGCGGCCCGACGCCGACACCGCGGAGTTCGAGGTCGAATCCGGCAAGGGCGTCTACATGCGCTCGCTGGCGCGGGACCTCGCGCTGGCGACCGGCACGGTCGGCCACATCGCCGCGCTGCGCCGGCTGCGCGTGGGTCCCTTCACCGAGGCGCATGCCGTGCCACTGGACAGGATCACCGCGCCGGGCGATACGCCGCATCCTCCGCTGGACCTCCTGCTCCCGCTTGCGACCGCGCTGGCCGACATCCCGGCACTGGCCGTCAGCGAGGCAGAGGCCGCCCGTCTGGGCTTCGGCCAGGCCATCAGCCTGGTGGAGTTCATGGGACGGGTTCCGTCCACCGCCAGCCCCGATGGGGGGCTGGTGCGCGTGACGGCAGGGGAGCGGTTCGTGGGTCTGTGCCGCCTGGAGGACGGGTGGGTGCAGCCCGAGAGGCTGATGGCCGAAACCGCCGCGGCGGGGGCCTGAGGCCTGCGCGCCGTCCCGTCACCCCAAGCCTGAGGATCACCCCGATGTCGATCACCGCCGAGCGCCGCAGCGCGCTCATCCAGGAATTCGCCACCAAGCCCGGCGACACCGGCAGCCCCGAGGTGCAGGTCGCCATCCTGACCGAGCGCATCGTCAACCTGACCGAGCATCTGAAGACCCACGCCAAGGACTTCCACAGCCGGCGCGGCCTGTTGGTGCTGGTCGGCCAGCGGCGCGGCCTGCTGGACTATGTGAAGGGCAAGGACCGCAGCCGCTACGAGACGCTGATCGGGCGCCTCGGCATCCGTCGATGAAGCGCCTCCGCCCACCGGTCCTGCTCTTTGAGTCGGACCGCGGGCGGGAGTTGCGCCTGTTCAGCCTGTTTGGCTGGGCCGCGGTCCTCGGCCTCATGGTCGGGGGCATCGCGATGCAGTTGGAAGACACCATGGGCGGGGATGGCGTGGCCACCACCATGGCCGGCCTCTTCGCACTCATCGGGGCGGCGCTGTGGATGGACCAGCGCCGCCGCCGCTACATCATCCGCATCCTGCGTCTGCCCGAAGGCCTGCTGTTCGAGACGACGGGGCTGTTCGGCCCGCTGCGCCGCTTCGTCCCGCAGGAAAAACTGGGCGCGATACGGGTCACCGAGCCCGACCTCTCCGGCATCGTGCGGATGAAGCTGCCCGGTTCGCGCGCTGCGTTCCGGCTGGAGAGCGGCGGGCGCGACGTGGATCTCGGGCTGCCGCAGCCCGCGGACCGTCGCCGGCGGCGCTGAGTCGCCCCGCAATCGCCGCCCGCACGTTTTTCCCCTGGCGCCGGGGCTGCATCCGGGGCATAAGGCGTTGGGGCGCGCCGAAGCCGGTGCGCCCCACCTTTGACCGCGCGCCGCGGCAGGGTGTCAGAGCCTCCGATCCTGCTGGATGATTCCGGGTTTGGCGGCGCCTCCGGCCACATGGCCATGCCGCGGGTGCGCGCACCCCGGCCCCATGTCCCCCGAGTCGCCGAAAGCCCCATCCGGGCTGGTTCCGGCGTATCTGTCCTCCTGCCGCGCCGCCCACCCCCTGCCCACCGGGCGGGGCCAGACAGGACGACGCATGTTCGACAACTACTTCCGCAAGGACATTCCCTGGGGCGGCCAGGTCCTCACCCTCGAGACGGGCAAGATCGCCCGCCAGGCCGACGGCGCAGTGCTCGCGCGGCTGGGTGACACCATCGTGCTGTGCACCGCCGTGGGCGTGCGCAGCGCGAAGCCGGGCCAGGACTTCTTCCCGCTGACCGTGAACTACCAGGAGAAGGCCTTCGCGGCCGGCAAGATCCCGGGCGGCTTCTTCAAGCGCGAGGGGCGGCCTTCCGAGAGCGAGACGCTGATCTCGCGCCTGATCGACCGCCCGATCCGCCCGCTCTTCCCCGAGGGCTTCCGCAACGAGGTCCAGGTCATCGCGACCGTCCTCAGCCACGACATGGAAAATGATCCCGACATCGTGGCGATGGTGGGCTGCTCGGCCGCGCTGACCCTGTCGGGCATTCCCTTCTTCGGGCCCATCGCCGCGTCGCGCGTGGGGCTGATCGACGGCCAGCCCGTGCTGAACCCCACCGCGGCGCAGCGCAAGCTCTCCACCCTCGACCTCGTCATCGCCGGCACGGCCGAGGGCGTGCTGATGGTCGAGAGCGAGGCGCATGAGCTGACCGAGGCGCAGATGCTCGCCGCTCTCGAATTCGGGCACCAGGGCTACCAGCCGGTCATCCAGGGCATCATCGCACTGGCCGAGGTCGCGGCGAAGGAACCCTGGCCGCTGCCCGAGCCCTCCGAGGCCGAGGCGGCGCTGAAGGCGCGCATCGCGGAACTCGGCACCGCGCAGATGGCCGAGGCCTACAAGATCACCGACAAGATGGCGCGCCAGAAGGCCGTCGGCGAGGCGAAGAAGGCCGTTGCCGCCGCTCTGGAGGCCGAGGGCGCCGACGTCGCCGCCGCCAAGGGCCTGATGAAGGCGCTGGAAGCCGACGTGGTCCGCAACGCCATCCTCGACACCGGCCTGCGCATCGACGGGCGCGACACCCGCACCGTGCGCCCCATCCTGGCGGAGGTGGGCGTGCTGCCGCGCGCCCATGGCAGCGCACTGTTCACGCGCGGCGAGACCCAGGCGCTGTGCGTCGCCACGCTGGGCACCGGCCAGGATGAGCAGATCATCGACGCGCTGGCGGGCGAATACCGCGAGAACTTCATGCTGCACTACAACTTCCCACCCTATTCGGTGGGCGAGGCGGGGCGCATGGGCAGCCCCGGGCGGCGCGAGATCGGCCATGGCAAGCTCGCCTGGCGTGCCATCCACCCGATGCTGCCCGAGAAGGAAAAATTCCCCTACACGATGCGCGTGGTGAGCGAGATCACCGAGAGCAACGGCTCCTCCTCCATGGCGACCGTCTGCGGCACCTCGCTGGCGCTCATGGATGCGGGCTGCCCCATCGCACGGCCGGTGGCGGGCATCGCCATGGGCCTGATCAAGGAGGACCGCGGCTTCGCCGTGCTGTCCGACATCCTGGGCGACGAGGACCACCTCGGCGACATGGACTTCAAGGTGGCCGGCACGGAGG
>SKWC01000419.1 GCA_007129145.1 Rubritepida sp. | reverse complement strand
GCACCCGTCTCGGCCAGCACGCGCGCGGCGCTGCGGAAGGCCTGCTCGGGGCTTTCCTGATAGCTGCCGAAGGGCAGGTCCACGACGATGCAGGCGCGCGCGCTGCCGCGCACCACCGCCGCGCCATGGGCGATCATCATCTCCAGCGTCACCGGCAGGGTGCTGTCGAAGCCATAGACCACCATGCCGAGCGAATCGCCCACCAGCAGGAAATCCACATGCGGATCGAGCCGCTTGGCCATCTGCGCCGTGTAGGCGGTGAGGCAGACCAGCGGCTCGCCCCCCTTGCGGGCGGCGATCTGCGGCACGGTGATGCGGCTCTGCCGGTGTCCTGCGGCCATGGTTGCTGTCCTTCCCGGTGACTGGCGCGCCATGCGGCCTTCAGCGGCCCGCCGCGTCAAGCGCGCCGGTTGCGGGTCTGGCCCGCCAGGCACTAGCCTCTGCGCCAAAGACCAGAACGCGGAGGAAACCCCCATGCCCGATGGCCAGACCAGCACGCCCCCCATGCCGCCCTCCATGCCGCTTGGGCCCGTGGGCGGCCCCGCCGCCTGGACCGGGCGCGCGATGGAGCAGGACCGCTCCTGGATCATCACCCTGGACGACGCCGAGCGCGCCGAACTCGACGCCGCCATCCGCGCGCACGCCGCCTCGGGCCGCGCCATGGGCGAGATCACCCCCGAGACCTTCCCCCTGCCCCGGCTGCGCCCCAAGCTCGATGCGATGCTGCACGCGCTGCTGCATGGCCGCGGCTTCACCCTGCTGCGCGGCTTCGATGTGGCGCGCTATTCGGTGGCCGAGGCCGCGTCCGCCTATCTCGGCATCGGGGCGCATCTGGGCAGTTTCCGCAGCCAGAACGCCAAGGGCCATCTGCTGGGCCATGTGAAGGACCTCGGCCTCGACATCCGTGACCCCAAGGTGCGCTACTACCAGACCAACCGCGAACTCGAATTCCACACGGATTCCTGCGACGTGGTGGGGCTGCTCTGCCTCAGGACCGCGAAGTGGGGTGGCGAGAGCCGCCTCGTCTCCTCGGTCACGCTGCATGACGAGATGCGCCGCCGCCGCCCCGACCTCTGCGCCGCGCTGTTCAACCCCATGCCCACCGACCGCCGCGGCGAGATCCCGCCGGGCATGCTGCCCTGGTTCGAGGTGCCGGTGTTCAGCTGGCACCAGGGGATGCTGACCACGATCTATGCCGGGCAGTATATCCGCTCGGCGCAGGCGAATTTCCCCGAATGCCGCCGCCTGACCGGGACCGAGGTCGAGGCGCTGGCCATGCTGGACAGCCTGGCGAATGAGCCGGGGATCAACCTCGGCATGGAGTTCCTGCCCGGCGACATGCAGTTCGTGCACAACCACACCTGCCTGCACAGCCGCGGTGATTTCGAGGACTGGCCCGAGCCGGAGCGCCGCCGCCACCTGCTGCGGCTGTGGCTGGCGCCCCAGGGCGCGCGCGAACTGCCGCCCGCCTTCGCCCAGCGCTACGGCAGCCTGGAGGTGGGCAACCGCGGCGGCATCATCACCCAGCAGACGCGGCTGAGCTTCGTGCTGGAGGCGCAATGACGCGCCCGCTCGCCCGCAAGGGCTTTGATGCGGGCGCGAAAGGCGCGCTGGATGGGGTTCGGGTGGTGGACCTCTCGCGCCTCGTGGCCGGCAACATGCTGACCAAGGTGCTGGCCGACCATGGCGCCGAGGTCATCAAGGTGGAGCCCCCCGCGGGCGACACGCTGCGCGCCTGGCGCGTCGAGGGCGTCGAGACCTCTTGGAAGACCTGGTGCCGCAACAAGCGCAGCATCTGCCTGGATCTGCGCAACCCCGAGGCCATCGCGGTGGTGCGCCGCCTGGTCGAAGGGGCGGCGATGCTGGTGGAGAGTTTTCGGCCCGGCGTGCTGGAGGAGATGGGCCTGGATCCCCAGGACCTGCTGGCGCTCAACCCGCGGCTTGTCGTGGTGCGCGTCTCGGGCTGGGGGCAGACCGGCCCCTTCCGGCACAAGCCCGGCTTCGGCACGCTGGTCGAGGGCTATTCGGGCTTCGCCGCGCTGAACGGCTTCGAGGACCGCCCGCCCGTGCTGCCGCCCATGTTCATGGCCGATGCCTATGCCGGGCTGTATGGCGCGGCCACCGCCATGATCGCGCTGCGCCACGCCGATGCCACTGGCCAGGGCCAGGTGATGGACCTGTCCCTGTTCGAGCCGATCTTCGCCGTGCTGGAGCCCCAGATGGCGAACCACCGCCTGACGGGAAAGGTGAAGCCGCGCACCGGCAGCCGCAGCAACAACACGGCGCCCCGCAACGCCTACCGCACGAAGGATGGCGGCTGGGTGGGGCTGTCCAGCTCGACCCAGGCGATGTTCGTCAAGCTGATGCGCAGCATCGGCCGGCCGGAGCTGGTGAATGACCCTCGGTTCAAGGACAACGCCGCCCGCATCCGCAATCTGGAGGAGATCGACGGCGTGGTGCGCGACGCCATCGCCGCGATGACCCTTGAGGAAGCGCTGGCGCAGTTCGACCGCGACGGTGTCACCATCGGCCCCATCATGGATGTGCGCGGCCTGGACGAGGACCGCTACATCGCCGAGCGCGAGGCGCTGGTGGAGGTGCCCGAGCCCGAAATGCCCGGCGGCTGGCTGCCCATGCATGGCGAGGTGGCGCGGCTGTCCGCCACGCCGGGCATCCTGCGCAACCCCGCCCCCGCGCTCGGGCAGGACAATGACGCGCTGCTGGCCCCGCTGCTGGGGTCGGCGGAACTCGCCCGGCTGCGACAGGCCGGCGTGGTGATTGACGGAGGGAAGGCCTGATGCCCGCGCCCTGGCGCTCCATGCTGTATGTGCCGGCCAATGTGCCGCGCTTCCTGGCCAAGGCGGCCGGGGCGGGGGCGGATGCCATCCTGCTCGACCTGGAGGACAGCATCCCCCCCGACCGCAAGGCGGAGGCGCGCGCCGCCTTGCCGGAGGCAGTGCCTCAGGTCCGCGCGGGCGGGGCGGATGTGCTGGTGCGGGTAAACCGCCCGCTCGGCCAGGCGGTGCGCGATATCGAGGCCACGATCGCGGCGGGCGCGGATGGCATCGTGCTGACCAAGGTGACCGGCCCCGAGCATGTCCGCCTGGTGGCCGAGATGCTGGCCGCCGCGCCCCGGCCCATGGTGATCTTCCCGCTGGTCGAGAACGCCGCCGCGCTGCCCTTCATGGAGGCCATCGCGCGGGCCTCGCCGCTCGTGGCGGGGCTGGCGGTGGGGGCCGAGGATCTGGCCGCCGAGATCGGCGCGGAAGCGGATGACGAGACCATCCAGCTGGCCAAGCGCCAGGCCATCATCGCCGCGGTGGCCGCCGGAGTGCCAGCCTATGGCACGCTCGGCAGCATCGCGGATTTCCGCGACGCCGCGCGGCTGCGCGACCTCATCGCGCGCTCGCGTAGGGCGGGCTTCGCGGGGGCGAGTTGCATCCACCCCTCGGTGGTGCCGCTGCTGAACGAGGGCTTCGCGCCCAGCGCGGCGGAGCTGGACCTCGCGCGCCGCCAGGTCGCGGCGGCCGAGGCGGCGACGGCCGAAGGGCGCGGCAGCTTCGTGGTGGATGGCCGGATGGTGGATGAGCCCATCCTGATCCGCGCGCGGCGCATCCTGGCGCAAGCCAGGGAATAGGGGCGCGCGGGCATGTTCATTCCGGGTTGCCCCATGGCGCTTGGCGGTTCCAGCATGGCGGCCTCGACAGAGGAGGCAGAACCATGACGACGCTGACCCGGCGCACCGCGCTGGCACTCCCCGCCGCGGCCCTCGCCGCTCCCGCCTTGGCGCAGGGCAGTTTCCCTAGCCGCCGCATCCGGCTGATCATTCCCTGGACCGCCGGCGGCCCCGCCGACTCCGGGTTCCGCATCATGGCGGAATCGGTCAGCCAGAAGCTCGGCCAGCCGGTGGTGGTCGAGAACCGCGCCGGCGCGGCTGGGATCCTGGGGGCGATGGCGCTGAAGGAAGCCGCGCCCGACGGCTACACCATCTCGCAGATGCACATGGGCGTGGTGCGGCAGATGCTGCTGAACCCGAACCCGCCCTACCACCCGATCAATGACCTGACCTACATCCTGCGCATCACCGGCTTCGTGATGGGCACGGTGGTGCGCGCGGATTCGCCCTTCCAGACCATGCAGGAGTTGCTGGAGCACGCGGCCGCCAACCCGGGGCGGCTGAACTACGGCACGCTGGGTATCGGCAGCACCCAGCACCTCGCGATGGAGCGCATCCGCCTCGCGCGCGGGCTCGAATTCACCCATGTGCCCTACCGCGGCACGGCGGACACGCTGCGCGCGCTGATGGGCGGCGAGATCGACTTCGCCTCGGAATCCTCGGGCTGGGCGCCGCTGGTGCTGGATGGGCGGCTGAGGCTGCTCGCGCTGTACACCTCCCAGCGCGCGGCGCGCTTCCCGGACGTGCCCACCCTCACCGACCTTGGCATGGACATCGTGGTGGACAGCCCCGGCGGGCTGGTCGGGCCGGCCGGCATGGACCCCGCCGTGGTGGGCGTGCTGGCCGACGCCTTCCGCGAGGCCGCACAGGAACCGCAGCACGTCGAGTTCCTCGCCCGGCTCGACCAGCCGCTGATGCTGGCCAGCGGCGAGGAGTACCGCGCCCAGATGGAGCAGGCGATGGTTGAGGAGCGCGCGCTGCTCGAACGCCTCAACCTGCTGCCCGCCGCGGGCTGAACCCCCGACCAGGGAGAACGCCATGACCCCCCGCCTCGAATTCGGCTGGTACCTGCCCACCTCCGGCGACACGGTCTGCTACGGCGACCGTTCGCGCGACATCCCGCCCTCGGCGGCGCTGTTCGACCGGGTGGTGCAGGCGGCCGAGGCGGCGGGCTTCGAATACTTCCTGGTCCCGGTGGGGGCCCCCTGCTGGGAGGCCTTCACCGCCTCCGCCATGGCGGTGGCCAAGACACGGCGCATCAAGGCGCTGGTCGCCTCGCGCCCGGGCTACATCGCGCCGGTGCAATTCGCGAAGATGGTGGCGACCTTCGATCAGCTCTCGGGCGGGCGGATCGCGGTGAACCTGATCGCGGGGCAGTCGGAGGCCGAGACGCGCGCCGAGGGCATCGCGCTGGCCAAGGAGGACCGCTACGCGATGATGGCCGAGGAGGTGGCCATCATGAAGGCGCTGTGGTCCGGCCAGCCGGTGGATTACGCCGGCCGCTTCCACACCCTGTCGGGCGCGCGCGTCGCGCCGCCCAGCCTGCAGCAGCCCAGCCCGCGCTTCTACCTGGGCGGCGGCTCGATGGAGGCGTGGGAGGTCTCGGCCCGCCACGCCGATGTGCATCTGTTCTGGGGCGACACGCCCGAGCGCATCGCGCAGAACATCACCCAGCTGCGCGCCATCGCCGCGGCGCATGGCCGCGGCGATGCGCTGCAATTCGGCATGCGGCTGCAGATCTGCTGCCGCGAGACCGAGGCCGAGGCCTGGGCGGCCGCCGAGGCGCTGGTCGCGGGTGTCACCGAGGCGCAGACCGAGAAGCTGCGCGCCCATGTCGCGGCATCGGCGGCGAATGCGCGGGTGCAGGAACTGGCGCGCGAGCATGGCGCGCTGATCGCGCCGCATCTGTGGACCGGGATCTCCCGCGCACGGCCGGGTGCGGGGATCATGGTGGTGGGCGATCCGGCGCAATGCGCGGCCACGCTGCAGCGCTTCGTGGATGCGGGCTGCACCTCCTTCTGCCTGTCGGGCTACCTGCATGACGAGGAGGCGGCGCGCTTCGCCCGCTGGGTGCGGCCCATCATGGCCGAACGCAACCAGGGGCGGATGCTCGCCGCTTGATCAGCCGGACCTGGCCAAGGCGGCGGCGACGAACAGCTGCGCCGACTCGCTGGCGGCATCCCCGGCCCAGGTGATCCAGGTGGCGGTCTCGGCGCCCTCGGCCAGCAGGGGCTGGTGCACCACCCCATCCACCCGGATCCGCGTCAGCGACAGGGGGACGACCGTCACCCCGATGCCGGTGCCCACCAGCCCCATCAGCGTGGTGTTCTCGCGCGCCTCCTGCACGATGCGGGGCGCGAAGCCGGCGCGCTGGCACATCCCATGCAGCTGGGCGCGCAGCGTGGTGATCACGCTCTCGCTGAAGAACACCATCGGCTGCCCGTCCAGCGCCGCAACCGGCACGGGACCCTCCGCCAGCGGGTGGTCCCGCGGCATCACCACCACCAGCGGCTCACGCGCAAGCTCATGGGCGTGCAACTCGGGCGGGATGTCGTGCCGCCCGGCGCAGCGCAGCACGCCGATATCGAGGGTGCCCTGGCGCAGGGCCGCGATCTGCGGTCCGGTCGCCATCTCGGCCAGGTTGAGATGCATGCCCGGCAGCCGCGCCCGGAACCCCTGCACGGCGCGCGCGAAGGCGGGCAGCAGCGGCGCCGAGGGGTAAAGCCCCACGCGCAGCTCGCCGATCTCGCCGCGCCCG
>SKWC01000271.1 GCA_007129145.1 Rubritepida sp. | reverse complement strand
TGCTCTTCGCGCCGGATGATCTGCGTCAGGTTCGCTTCCACCAGGAAGCGCATCGGCGCCCCGGGCCGGTCATCGAGATAGGCGGATTGCGCAACGAATGCCTTCCGCGCCTCCTCGACGAACGCAAGGTCGAGCGCAGGGCCGATGACCGCGTAGCGCAGATGTTCGGCCGAAAGGCCCTTCAGCGGCTCGTTGAAGGCCAGCGTGTGCATCAGGATGGTGCGCGCCACATAGGTGGCGAAGGGCGGTAGGCCCTGATGGTTCTTCGCGTCGATCGTAAGCGTGCACTGACGGCTACGGCTACCGGCGCCGGCGGCGTGGCGGTGGTCAAGCCGCGTCGGGCCGCAGGTTCCACGGCGCGAGTTCACCGATGCGGTTGATCGGATGGTCGGCGATGCGCTCGAGGAGCACGCGCAGATAGGCCTGCGGATCCCAACCGTTGAGCTCCGCGGTTCCGACCAGGGTGTAGATGATCGCCGCACGTCTGCCGCCCTCGAGCGACCCGGCGAACAGGTAGTTCTTCCGCCCCAGCGCGAGCGGGCGCATCCGCCGTTCGGCGGCATTGTTGTGCAGGCAGGCGCGGCCGTCGCGCAGCACCGTCGTCAGCGCGCTCCACTGCGCCAGCGTGTAGCGGATCGCCTTGGCCAGGTCCGACTTGCCGGAGATCCGCCGCAGCGTCGCCTCCAGCCACGCATGCAGAGCTGCCATGATCGGCGCGGAGCGGGCCTGGCGCGCTACCAGCCGCGCCTCCGGCGGCTGGCCATGGATCTCCGCCTCGATGGCGAATAGCGGCGCCATGCGCTCGATGGCCTCGCGCGCGAGCGGGCTGCCATTCGCCAGCATCTCGTCGTGGAAGTAGCGCCGCGCATGCGTCCAGCACGCCGCCTCGACCACACGGCCGCTTTCGTAGAGCGCGTTGAACCCCGAATACGCGTCGGCCTGCAGGGTGCCGCGGAACTCGCGCAGGCGCCGCTGCGGGTGCTCGCCCTTGCGGTCCGGCGTGAACTCGTAGAGCACCGCGGGCGGATCACGCCCGCCGAATGGCCGGTCGTCGCGCAGATAGGCCCAGGCCCTTGCCGTCTGCGTCCTGCCGCGGCCCGGTGCCAGCATCGGCATCGGCGTGTCGTCGGCATGGACCCGCGGGCCGGCAAGCGCGTGGCGACCGATGAACGCCGCCATCGGCTCGGCCAGCGCGGCCGACCTGCCGACCCAACCCGCCAGCAGCCCGCGCGGCAGGTCCAGCCCATCACGCGCGTAGATCTCCGACTGCCTGTAGAGCGGGATGTGGTCGCAGTACTTCGAGACCAGCACATGGGCCAGCAGCCCCGGGCCCGGCCTGCCGCGCTCGATCGGCAGCGAGGGCATCGGCGCCTGCGTCATCGCCTCGCAGGCCCGGCAGGAGAACGCTGGCCGGACGTGGCGCACGACCTCGAACCGGCCGGGGCGGTACTCGAGGATCTCGGTGATGTCCTCGTCCACCTTGCGCAGCACGCCGCCGCAGGAACGGCAGGAGCAGCCCTCGGCGGGCAGGTGCTCGACATCGCGCCGCGGCAGGCTGTCAGGCAGCGGCTTGCGGCCGCGGCGTCGCGCCTTCTCCTCCGGCGCCTTGGCGCTGGCCGTCTCGTCATCGGCGTCGTCCGCACCGCCTGATGCGGCGATATCGGCCAGCACCTCGTCGAGCCGCAGTTCCAGCTGCTCGACCTCGCCTGCCAGGCGCTCCGACGATCGCCCGAACCGCTCGTGCCGCAGCCGCGCGATCTGCACCCGCAGCCGCTCCGCCTCGAGCGTCTTGGCCTGCAGGCCGAGCTCCGCGACGCGACGCGCCACGCGCTCCTCGGCCAGCTCCCCGCGCAGTGCGGCGATCATCGCCGCCAGCGCGGCGGGATCCTCAGGCAGCGTGCTGTCGGCGTGCGGCATCACGCGGGAATCGTCCCAGACGCCGCCGCGTCGGAGCAAGGCGAAATCGCGTCGCCTACACCGCGATCTCGGGCTTCCAGCTCGGCGTCGGCGTGCGCCAGTCCAACCCTTCCAGCAGCATCGCCAGCTGCGCCGTCGACAGCGTCACTACGCCCTCGCGCGCGATCGTCGGCCAGATGAACCGACCCTTCTCGAGGCGCTTGGCCAGCAGCATCAGGCCCTGGCCGTCCCACCACAGGACCTTCAGCAAATCGCCGCGCTTGCCGCGGAACAGAAACAGGTGGCCGGAGAACGGGTCGGCCTTCAGCACCGTCTGCACCTGCGCCGCCAGCCCGTCGAAGCCGCGGCGCATGTCCGTGACACCGAGCGCAAGGTGAACACGCACACCAGCATGCAGCGCCAGCATCAGCCGTCCAGCGCCGCCGCCAGGCGCCCCAGCACCTCGGGCGCGATCGCCTCGGATGCCCGCAGCACGCGACCGTTCCGCAGCACCAGCTCGACTGTCGCGCCGGATCGCGTAGGCCGCTCAGGACGTGACGATGCCTGTGGAGGCGGCGGCGGATTATCGACCACGCGAACCGGAACCAGGGTGGGCGGAGCCTCCGGCTCTGTCGTAACCAGGCCCGGCATCGTCCCCTCGCGCACCTGGCGCCGCCACTCGAACAGCAGGCTGCGGCTCACGCCACGCCGGTCGGCAACGCCCGCCACCGACAAGCCAGGCCGCATCGCCTCCTCAACCAGCGCCAGCTTCTGTTCCGTCGTCCAGCGGCGACGCCGCTGCACCACGCTGATCACCTCACCCCGCTGACCGTCCGGCAACGCCCATACCCCTACGCGTAAGGGCGGCAACCGATATCCGCGCCGCCCAGCCGCCGCGCAGGTCAGCCGATCAGCGCAGCGCGTCGCAAGGCAGCCATGGGAGGACGCTTACCGTACACCTGCTGACGCGCGAGATCACCCACGCCCAGATGTTCATGAAGGCGCTGGACGCCATGGGCAAGCTCGATGACCCGATGTTCGGGACGATCGCGCCCGATGAGACGGTGAACATCGTCTTCAACCTGTCGAGCGGCCAGGATTACCGCGGGCCCTGGAATGCCGGGGAAATGCATGACGGGACGCCGATCGAGTACGTGGCGCACCCTGAACCCAGAGGTGAGTTCCCGCCCGCCCCCGTGAACAGCGCCGACGAACAGACGGATGCTCCGCTTGGTGAGCAGGTGGCGGACGCCCCGCGGGCGCGGACGCCGCGCAGCAACTGAGTGCCGCCACCGCGTAGCTGTGCATCTGCACCATTCGGGCAAGGCGCGCTTCGTTGGTGCGGCGGCGTTGGCCCATGAAAGGCGGCTCCATGTCCGCTCCGGCTGTTTCACCGCAGCAGAAGCCGCAGGCTCCGTGTGTTGTCGGTGATCGTATCGGCCAGATGAAACAGCACTGCCCGCTGGACAATCGTGGCCAGGCCCGGATCCTCGCTCTCCATCCGGTGCAGCGCCGCCGCGGACAGCCGCAGCACGCGCGACGGCGCCAACGTCACCACGGTCGCCGTGCGCGGGCCGCCGCGGAACAGCGCGAGTTCGCCGAGCAGCGTGCCCGCGCGCAGCGTCCGGATGTGGCGCGGTTGCTCTCCGGGGAGGGCAAGCATGGCCGCGGCGCGCCCCTCGGCGAGGTAGAACATGGCGTCGGCGGAATCGCCCTGCCGGATCAGCTCCGTGCCCTCCGGCACCTCCATCGCCTCCACGAAGGGCACCAGCCGCGCCTCTGCCACCTCGTGGCCAGCGATGGCGGCCAGACAGGCGGCCAAGCCCAGCCCGCCGGCCGCCGCCTGGCCAGCCGTTCCCGCAAGCAGCGCGTCCTCCATGCGCTCCAAGCCTCGGTCGGCGCTGTCGGCAGGCTGGCCGAGCGCATCGGCGAAGACGCCGTGCCGCAGCATCTGGGCGGCCACGCCATCCGGCACGGCACTGAGCACGCATCGCGCACCACGCCCGGCGAGGAGTGCCTCGATGCGGCGAAACACCTCGATGGCCGAACTGTCCAGGCCGACGACATGCTGCAGGTCGAGCACGACATGGTCGACGCCTGAATCAAGCTGCCGCGCAAGCGCGTGCTGGACCGGTTGCGCGTTCAGGAAGAACAGGTAGCCCTGCAGCCGCATCAGGATAATGCGCCGGCCTTCCGCCTTTAGCGCGCGCGCCTCGGCCGGGTCGCGGGCGACGCTGCTCTGCACGTCATCGCCGCCCAGCATGATGCGGATCACCGGCACCCGCCGGTAGGTCCAGGCAAACATCGCGCAAGCGAGCAGCATGCCGAACAGCAGCCCCTCGATGATCCCGATGCCTGCCGTCGCGGCCGCCACCAGCAGCAGGATCGCGGCCTCGTGCCAGGGCAGGCTGCGGCATTCGCGGATGGTGCGCAGCACCAGCCATTCGAAGCCAATCGCCATGATCAGCCCGGCCAGCACTGGCCGTGGCAGCAGCGCCAGGAGATCGGCGCCCGCCACCAGGATGGCGACCGCCAGCACGGCCGGGACCGCGACGCCCCAACGGCCCGTCGCCCCCGCCCGCATCAGCAGCGTGGTGCCCGCGACGCTCGATCCGGCCGGCACGCCGCCCACCGCGCCGGCGGCCATATTTGCGGCCCCGCCCAGCGCCAGCTCCCTGTTGATCCCCAATTCGCGGCGCAGCAACTGCTCCGTACCGGTGGCCATCAGCGCCGTGGTGATGGCAACCAGCAGCGCAGTCGTGGCGGCATAGGGCAGGAGAACGGCGGCAACATCGAAGCCAAGCGCGCCAAAGGCGGCCGCGGGCGGCAGGCTCAGGACGGGGCCGCTCGGGAAGGGGCCCAGCAGCCAACCCGCGGCCTGCGCCCCGGCCAGCGACTGGCCGGACATGAGCCGTACGGCATGGTAGCCAAGGATGGCAGCGATCAGCACCACCGGCGACACCCCCCTGCCGCCGCGAAACCGTGGCAGCACCACGAGCAGCAGCGCCACCCCGACACAGACGCCAAGCCGCAGTGCGTCATCCCAGCTCCAGACGCCGGCCACGACGCTCAGCCCCGGGGCCGTGCCGACCGCCACGCCATAGGCCCCGGCCATGAAGGCGGCGCCCAGCCCGCAGAAGTATCCGGTGCTGACCGGATAGGGCAGGAAGCGAACCATGTCCCCGAGGCGGAACCGGGCGAGCAGACACAGGAATAGCCCTGCGAGCGCGGTCATCGCGCCGCCCGCGATCAGCGCCGCGCCGCCACGAACCGCCCCCTCCGCAACGCCCCGCGCCGCGAGGGTGGCGTCCACCGCGCCGAGGGCGGCGGCATGCACGATCGCGGTGGCGCCGAAGCAGGCGACCGCGGTGCCGCCCTGCATCCCACCCAGCCCGATGACGGCGCTGGCGAACACCAGCCCAAGCAACAGGCTGGAGATGAACAGCAGGTTCACTTCCGCCGCCGCCGAGGGACTTACCATCCCCGCATAGGCGATTGTGCTGCTGACCGACCACAGCGCGAGGCTCGTCCCCGCCGCGATGCCGGGTCCAAGCCCCGACCACCATCGCATGGCGGCTCCATGGCGGTCCGCAGACTGCCCCACGACACCCTTCCTCCAGCAACGGCGGCACGGCGCCTGCCCCGGATCATCATCCGTTAACCGCTCGATAAGCTTGGCAGTCCGAGCGACCAAAGGCTAGCGTCGGAAGACATACTGGGGAGGCAACGAATGACGATGGAAGGGCCGGACCTGCGGGCCCTCCTCGATGGGCTGGGTCTGGCGGAATACGCGGACGCAATGGCCGCCGAGCGGATCGAGCCGGCCGACCTGCCGCTGCTCAGCGATGATGACCTCGCCGCGCTCGGCCTGCCGCTGGGTCCCAGGCGCAGGCTGCTCCAGGCCGTGCGCAGCCAGGACAAGGCCGCGCCCGCCGCGGCGGAAAGACGCAACCTCACCGTCCTGTTCTGCGACATGGTCGGCTCGACGACGATCGCCGCGCGTCTCGATCCGGAGGATCTGCGCAGCCTCTACCGTGCCTATCGCGACGCTGGCACCGCGGCCATCGAGGCCGAGGGCGGCTATGTCGCGCATTCGCTGGGGGACGGGCTGATGGCGCATTTCGGCTTTCCCCGCGCGCTGGAGGATGCCGCGGTCCGCGCCGTGCGCGCTGGCCTCGGGATCATGCGCCGCATCGCCGATCTGCGGGTCAATGGCGGCCCGATCCAGGCGCGCATCGGCATCGCCACGGGCCTCGCCATCGTGGAGGACGCCCGGTCGTCCCAGGTGGCGCGCGATGAGTTGGCCACGGGGGCCACGCTCTCGCTCGCGGCGCGACTGCAGACCCTGGCGCCACCGGGGGCTGTGGTGCTGTCCGACGCCATGCGCCTGCTGCTGCGTGGCAGCTTCGACCTGCAGCCACTGGGCGCGGAAAGCCTGAAGGGGTTCGCCGCCCCCGAGACGGTCTGGCTGGCGCTGCGTGAGGCCCGGGGGCGCAGCCGCTTCGACGCGGCCGCCGGCACCGCCTCGGCGACCCTGGTGGGGCGCGAGGCTGAACGCGCCGCCCTGACCGCCGCCTGGCGCCGCGCCGAGGCGGGCGA
>SKWC01000091.1 GCA_007129145.1 Rubritepida sp. | reverse complement strand
ATTCGGTCCGGCAGTGCTGACCATTGAGCCTGACCCCGATGTTGTCGGCTTTCTGCAACCATATGTCGAGGATCAGGAAACCAGACCAAACGCAACAGCGGCCATCGCGGCAATCCTGTCGGATCAAGAGCCCAGCCCCCATGCACGGAGGACGCGTTGCCGCCCAGGTCGAGCGCCTCCAGCACCGCGGCCCGGGCGGCGGGGCGCAGTGGCTCTGTTGCGTTGGCGTCGAGGTCGAGGGGGCGCAATTCGGGGGGCGCTCAGGCCTCGGCGAGGAGGGCCAGCTGCAGCGGCGCGGCCGCGCGTCCCGACACCGCGCCGTCCAGCACGTCCTGCAGCGTCAGCCCGGCGAGGAACAGCCGGATCTGCTCGCCCAACTCGGCCCACAGGTCATGCGTCAGGCAGCGCCGGCCCGCCAGGCAGCCGGGCGCGCCCTCCTCGCAGCGCGTGGCGCGGATGGGCTCATCCACCGCATCCACGATGGCCGAGATCGCGATTTCGCGCGCCGGGCGGGCCAGCCGGTATCCGCCGCCGGGCCCGCGCGCAGAGGCCACCAGGCCGGCGCGGCGCAGCGGGCCGAACAACTGCTCAAGATAAGCGAGCGAGAGCATCTGCGCCGCCGCCAGTTCCGCAAGGCTCACCGGCGGGTTGGCCCTGCCGGCAGCGGGGGGCTTCATCGCCGACTGCCGCGCGGCCAATTCGACCATCGCCATGACGGCGTAGCGGCCGCGTGTGGAAAGGCGCATGGCCTTTTCCCTTCGTGATGTCTGTGCGAGCGCCAAGCCTGACGGCCCGACCACCCCTCGATCCTTCGTGCTGCGGCCCCACCCGGCAGGCGGCGCCGCATTATGCGATATTGTCGGCCCCGCGTGTTGGAAAACCTGCCCCTGCGCGAGCTATGCAGAAAACCCTGGTCGGCCATGCATTGTGCGCGTGCAACCTTTCCGTAAACAACGCCGCGCGGGCGTATAAGCAGCGTGTTGCGAAGCACCTTGCGTGGACGCGATAGCCAGATGGCGGCTTGCTCATCCCTTGTTTCGACGCATCCCGTCGCCCATCTGCCTCAGGCAGACGCGGGGTGCCCAAGGGCGCCGGAACGCGCATTGGCCGGCCCGCAACAGCTGGGCCCGCCTCCGGGCCACTTGGCGCGATGCCAGGTGGCGGACCGGATGTGGGGAGAATCGGCGGGGGCGCCAGCCCCGGCCCAATACAGAGACGGACACGAAGGACACCATGCCTGAAGTCATGTTCGCAGGGCCCGATGGCCGCCTCGAAGGCCGCTACCATCACGCGAAGCGCCCCAACGCTCCGGTGGCCCTGCTGCTCCACCCGCATCCGCTGCACGGCGGCACCATGAACAACCGCGTGGTGCACAGCCTCTATGGCCGCTTCCAGGCCATGGGATTTTCCGTGCTGCGCTTCAACTTCCGCGGCGTGGGCAAGAGCCAGGGGCGCTATGATGGCGGCATCGGTGAAATCAGCGACGCCGCCGCGGCGCTGGACTTCCTGCAGGCGGTGAACCCGAACGCCTCCATGCTCTGGGTCGCTGGCTACTCCTTCGGCGCCTATGTCGGCATGCAGCTGCTGATGCGCCGCCCCGAAATGGGCGGCTTCGTTTCCATCAGCGCGCCGGCCAGCCACTACGACTTCGGCTTCCTCGCCCCCTGCCCGTGCTCCGGCATGATCCTGCATGGCGAGGCAGACGAACTCGTGCCGCTGAACAGCGTGCAGAAGCTGGTCGAGAAGCTGAACACCCAGAAGGGTGTCGCCATCGACTTCCGCACCATCCCCGAAGCGGGGCACGTCTTCACCCCGCCCCAGGTGGAAACCCTGGCCGACATGGCCGAAGATCATGTGCTGTCTGTGCTGAACCGCAGCCGCCGGGCGCTCGCCGCCGATTGATGCGCGATCGGGCTGGGGGGGCGCGCCCCCTCAGCCCCTCACCCGCACCAGATGGTGCGGGCCCAGCTCATCCAAGCTGTTCACCCCCAGCAGGGCCATGTTGCGGTCCAGCTCGCCCTTCAGCAGGTCGATGGCGCGCGCCACCCCGGGCCGCCCGGCGACCGCCGCCGCATGCAGCATCGGCCGGCCGACAAAGACGAAATCCGCCCCCAGCGCCAGCGCCTTCAGGATGTCGGTGCCGCGCCGCACGCCGCCGTCCAGCATCACCGCCATACCCGCCGCCGCCTGTTTGATCGCCGGCAACACCCGCAGCGGCGCCGCGGTGCCGTCCAGCTGCCGCCCGCCATGGTTGGAGACGATCACGCCATCCGCCCCCTCCTCGCGCGCGCGGATGGCATCGGCCGGATGCATCACCCCCTTCACGATCAGCTTGCCCGCCCATTTGCGGCGGATCAGCGCCAGATGCTCCCAGTTCAGATGGTCGCGGGCGGTGAAGTCGCGCAGCACGTTGCGCGCCAGGATGGGCGCGCCGCGCTCGGCGAAGCTGTTCTCGAAATGCGGCATGCCGAATTTCGCCCAGGTCCGCAGGAAGCTGCCCGCGGACCAGGAGGGATGCGTGATCCCATCCCACAGCAGCCGCAGGGACGGCTTGAGCGGCGTCGAGAAACCGTTGCGGACGTTGTTCTCGCGGTTGGGCAGCACCGCGGTGTCCACCGTGAGCAGCAGCGTCCCGAAGCCCGCCGCCGCCACCCGGTCCACCAGCCCCTCGACCCGCTTGGCATCGCCGGGCAGATAGGCCTGGAACCAAGCGTCGGGGTTCGCGGCGATCACCTCCTCCATGCGGATCAGCGAGGAGCCCGAGAGGATCATGGGCACATCCGCCGCCCGCGCGGCCTCGGTCAGCACGATGTCGCCGCGATAGGCCGCAAGCGCACTCATGCCCATGGGAGCGAGGCCGAAGGGGGCGGACCATTCCCGCCCGAACAGCGTGGCCTTGGGGCTGCGCTGCGACACATCCACCAGCACCCGGGGCTGGAAGGCCCATTCGGTGAAGGCCGCCTCATTGTCGTGCAACGCGGCATTCCGCTCGGTCGCGCCGGCGATGTAGCCGAAGATGGGCCGCGGCAGGTGACGGCGGGACATCGCCTCGAAATCATCGAGGCAGAGGGCCTTCTGGGCTTGCGCTTCGCTCATGGGCATCGCTTGTAACGCCTGCGCCGCGAAGCGCCAGCCACCCGCCGGTGCTCCCGCTCAAGGCGCGTGATGCGTCATCCAATGCCGCGCGATGTCGGCGCGGCGGCACACCCAGACCTCCGGCTGCGTCTTCACCCAGTCCAGCAGCTTCGCCAGCCCCACCGCGCGGCCGGCATGGCCGATGATGCGGTTGTGCAGCCCCACGCTCAGCATCCGCCCGCCCGGCTCCGACAGCATCTGCTCGATGGCGCCCTTGATGTAGTGGAAGAATTCCTCGCCGGTGGTGATCCCCTGGCGCTGGAAGCGCACGTCATTGTGCGCCAGCGTGTAAGGCAGGATCAGGTGCGGCTTGCCGTCCACCTCGCGCCAATAGGGCAGTTCATCGTCATAGGCGTCGCTGTCGTATTGGTAGCCGGCCGCGATCAGCAGACGGCGGGTGTTCTCGCCAGGCGCATAGCGGGTGTACCAGCCCATCGGCGGGGTGCCGATCAGCCGGGTGATGATGGCGGTGGCGTCCGCGATGCGCTGGCGCTCGGTCGCCTCATCCATCCCGGCGTGCATCTCCCACTTCCAGCCATGGCTCGCCACGTCCCAGCCGGCCGCCTTGATCGCCTCGACGCATTGCGGCGTGCGCTCCAGCGCGCGCGCCACGGCGAAGACGGTGCAGGGCAGGCCGCGCTCGGTGAACAGCCGGTGCAGCCGCCAGAAGCCCACCCGGCTGCCGAACTGGAACATGCTCTCGGCGGCCAGGTCGCGGCCCTTCACGCTCACGGTGCCGCCCTCGGTCAGCCCGGTCTCGCTGCGCGGGTCGCCGTCGGGGAAGCTCTCCTCGCCGCCCTCCTCGTGGTTGATCACGAAGTTCAGCGCCAGCCGCGCGCCGTTGGGCCAGCGCGGATCGGGCGGGTTGGGACCGTAATGCTCGAAGATGCGCGAAACGGGCATGAGTTCAGACCTCCTCGGAACCGGGGACCAGGCCGGACGGCAGCCCCGCGACATATTCGGCCAACTCACCCGGCCGCGTCACCCACAGCCGGTCGCGGTGGGCCAGGATGTGGCGCAGCGCGTCGCGCAGCGGGCGCAGCCGGTGCGGCTGGCCCAGGATGAAGGGATGCAGCACCACGCTCATCACCAGTGGCCGGCGCTCGGACTGGGCCAGCATCTCGTCGAACTGGTCCGTGATCATCTCGGCGAATTGCCGGCCGGTGTGGTGGCGCGTCACCACCGCGGGGCTGTCGTTCAACTCGACCGAATAGGGCACCGAGAGCATCGGCCCCGCGCGGGTGCGCATCCAGATCGGCTGGTCATCCACCGGCCAGTCCATGACGTAGCTGAAGCCCGCCTCGCGCAGCAAATCGAGCGTGGCGGCCGATTGCGCGATATAGGGCCCGAGCCAGC
Source organism: Rubritepida sp. (assembly GCA_007129145.1). Taxonomy (GTDB): domain Bacteria; phylum Pseudomonadota; class Alphaproteobacteria; order Acetobacterales; family Acetobacteraceae; genus Roseococcus. Next base: position 2,036 of record SKWC01000091.1, on the reverse strand, counting down.
CCTTCGGCGCCACCCCGGCATGCTCGGCCAGCACGTCGCGCGATTCCTCGATGAGGCGTCGCTCATCCTCCTCCCAGAGGATGTCCTGCCTTTCGCTGTTGCTGCGGCCATGGCCCACGAATTCGTCGCCGCGGGCGCGCAGGGCGGGGGCGATCTCAGGGCAGGCCTGCAGCGCCGCGCTGTTGATGTTGTGCGCGGCCGGGATCTCCAGCTCGTCCAGCAGGTCCAGCAGGTTCCACAGCCCCACCCGGTTGCCGTAGTCGCGCCAGCCATAGGCGCGCTGGTTCTGCACCGGGCTGGGCCCCGTCACGTCGGAGCCGAGCCCGGCGCGATAGGCGAAGTGCTCGATGTTGTTGCACACGAGCAGGGCGAGGCGCCGCCCCCCCGGCCAGTCATAGACCGGGCGGGCGGGGATGGCGCTGTGGGCGTAGCGGTGGTGGGCGGGGAGCTTCATCGCAGGCCACATCGGCAGGAGGTTGCAGGACGGCTTCGCGCAAGCAGAGCAGGCACCCCACCGCGCGGCAAGGGGGCCATCGCCGCATGGCACCGCCGGGAGGATTGCGGCTAGGCTCCCGGCGGGCGTTGCGGGAGGGTTTCGATGAAGCAGTTCGCCGAGGGGCTGGGCGCCGTGCTCGACGTCGCGCAGCGTATCGCGCTGATCGCCGTCCTCGCGATCATCCTTCTCGTGCCCAGCTGGTTTCCCCTGCTGGACCGCTTCGTCTTCGAGACCACGGTGATCAACGTGCTGGGCACCCAGCTGCGGGTGGTGGACACGCGCGGCGTCCAGGGCCTCGAGGTGCGGGACGGCAAGCTGCTGCTGGGCGGGCAGGACATCTCGGCGCTGACGGATCGTCTAGCGCAAGCCGAGAGCGAGGCGGGGCGCCTGCGTGGCGAGCTGGCGCGGCTCGGGACCGAGCTGGGCGATGCGGCCACCGCGCTGCAGCGGACGACCCTGCCGCGCCCGGTGACGCCCGAATCCGACCCCGCCGCGGAGCGCGGGCGGCTTGCGGAGGAGGCCGCGCGGCTGCAGGGCGTCGCGGAGGCGGCGGCGCGGGATGCCGCCCCACCCGTACCGGCGCCCTCAGCCCCTGCCGGGCTGGCAGCGAGCTTCGGCATCGTCTTCAGCGCGGATCGCGCGTTGCCCGCCGCCATGCGCGAGGTGGAGCGAGTCCGCGACGCGGGCGATGCCCAGCTCTCCCTGTGGCAGCGCCAGGGCTTCTGGCGCGGCATTGCGGAGTTCGAGGCGCGCCAGGCGGCCCAGGCCGCGCTGCCGGCCTACCGTGCCGCGTCGTTCAGGGGCGACGCCTATGTGGTGGAGTTCCGCACTTGGTGCCCCAACGCCCGGAACCTGCCCGGCCAGCCCGAGGCGCCGGGGGTCCGCCTGGTGGATTGTGGCTTCTGAACCGGCACGGGGGCGCTGACCGAAGCCGCGCGCTGGGGCATGATCCGATCCGGCACACAAGGAGGAAACCGCCATGCTCGAGATCGACAAGCCCGCCGACATGGCCCAGTGGGTGGGCAAGAAGCTCGGCACCAGCGACTGGGTGACGGTGGACCAGAAGACCATAGACCTCTTCGCCGAGGCCACCGGCGACCACCAGTGGATCCATGTGGACACCCAGCGCGCGGCGCGCGAGATGCCCGGCGGCAAGACCATCGCGCATGGCTTCCTGACGCTGTCGCTGCTGCCGCGGCTCTCGCCCATGGTCTATCGCGTCGTCAACCGCTCGCGCTCGCTCAACTACGGCAGCAACAAGGTCCGCTTCACCGCGCCGGTCCCCGCGGGCGCCCGCATCCGCCTGCACCTGACGCTCAAGGCCTGCGAGGCGATCCAGGGCGGGGTGCGGCTGACCATGGAAAATGAGATGGAGGTGGAGGGCTCCCAGCGTCCCTGCCTGGTGGCCGAGACGCTGAGCCAGATCTACGACTGACCCGCTGCCGCTTCCGCCGCCTCAGGCCCGCAGCCGCGCGGGCTCGGCGGTGGAGGCGGCGCGATAGACCGCCCGCTCCCCGGGCAGCGCGACCAGCGATGTGGT
>SKWC01000344.1 GCA_007129145.1 Rubritepida sp. | reverse complement strand
CGTCCGGACCGGGGCCGGGGGTGCGGGTGCTGGCGGCGCCGCGCGGGCGCGGGACGCAATGCGCCGTCGGTGCCGAGGCCGCGCAGGGCGAATGGCTGCTGTTCCTGCATGCCGACACGCGGCTGGGCGCGGGATGGGAGGCGGCGGTCCGCGCCGCCCTGGCCGACCCGGCGCGGGCATACCACTTCCGCTTCGCCCTCGATGACCCCTCGCCCCAGGCGCGGCGGCTGGAACGCGCGGTGGCCTGGCGCTGCCGCGTCCTCGCCCTGCCCTATGGCGACCAGGGGCTGCTGATCCATCACGGCCTCTACCGTGCGGTGGGCGGTTTCGCGCCCCTGCCGCTGATGGAGGATGTGGACATCATCCGGCGGCTGGGCCGGAAGCGCATCGCGGCGCTGGATGCGGCGGCGGTGACCTCGGCCGCGCGGTGGCGGCGCGAGGGGTGGTGGGGGCGCTCGGCGCGCAACCTGCTGGTGCTGGGACTGTGGTTCCTGGGAGTGCCGCCACGGCACCTGCTGCGCCTCTATGGACGCGCGCCGCCCCCCGGCGAGGCCCCCGGCAACTCTCCCCCTGCGGGTTGACCATCAGGGATGAGGCTGCCATGCACCCCCCGCCCGCGGCCGCGGGCCAGCCTGACCGGGGTATTCCGGTTGCCCGAGGCTGATTTTCGATCCGAGAATCATCTCCTCAGCGACAAGAGGCCGAACCACGCCATGCGCGACAAGGGCGAATACCTGTTCACTTCGGAGAGCGTCTCCGAAGGCCACCCCGACAAGGTTGCGGATCGCATCAGCGACACCGTGCTGGACACCTTCCTCGAACAAGACCCCTACTCCCGGGTGGCCTGCGAGACGCTGGTCACCACCAACCGCATCGTCATCGCGGGCGAAACCCGCGGGCCCGCCTGGATCACGCCGGAGCTGCTGATCCACAAGGCGCGCATGGCGGTGCATGACATCGGCTATGAGCAGGACGGCTTCCACTGGAAGAACGCCGCCGTGGAATGCCACCTGCACGCCCAGTCCGCGCATATCGCGCAGGGCGTGGACGCCGCGGGCAACAAGGACGAGGGCGCCGGCGACCAGGGCATCATGTTCGGCTATGCCTGCCGCGAGACGCCCGAGCTGATGCCAGCGCCGATCTTCTACGCGCACCTCATCCTGCGCCGCATGGCCGAGATGCGCCGCAACGGCGATGTGGCGGTGAAAGGCCTGCTGCCCGACGCGAAGTCCCAGGTCACGCTGCGCTACGTGGACGGCAAGCCCGTGGGCGCGACCTCGGTCGTGGTCTCGACCCAGCATGAGGAAGGCCTCGACCAGGCGCAGATCAAGGCGATGATCAAGCCGATCGTCGAATCGAGCCTGCCCGGCGGCTGGATGTGCTCGGACGACGAGTTCTACGTGAACCCGACCGGCACCTTCATCATCGGCGGCCCGGACGGCGACTGCGGCCTGACCGGGCGCAAGATCATCGTGGACACCTATGGCGGGGCCTCGCCGCATGGCGGCGGCGCCTTCTCCGGCAAGGATCCCACGAAGGTGGACCGCTCGGCCGCCTATGCCGCGCGCTATGTGGCGAAGAACGTCGTCGCCGCCGGCCTCGCGGACAAGTGCACCATCCAGGTCAGCTACGCGATCGGCGTGGCCAAGCCGCTCAGCGTCTATTTCGACCTGCACGGCACGGGCCGCGACATCGACGAGGACAAGCTGGCCCGCGTGGTGCAGGAGCTGGTGAATCTCTCGCCGCGCGGCATCCGCGAGCACCTGCACCTGAACCGGCCGATCTATGTGCCGACCAGCGCCTACGGGCATTTCGGCCGGGTGCCGGATGCGGAGAAGGGCACCTTCACCTGGGAGAAGACCGACCTGGTGCCGGCGCTGAAGTCCGCCTTCAACCGCTGAAGCCACTCCCCGGGGGCGGGTTTTCCATGACGAGCGAGGAGAACCTCCCGGACAACCTCCCCCGGGGCGTGCCGCTGCGCCTCTACGGACGGCGCCGTGGTCACCCTTTGCGGCCGCGGCAGGAACGGCTTCTGGCCGAGACCCTGCCGCGGCTGCGCCTGTCCGTGGCCGACATCCCCGCCCTGCCCCGCCCGCTCTGGCTAGAAGTGGGCTTCGGCGGCGGCGAGCACACGCTGGCGCAGATCCGCGCCCATCCCGAAGTGACATACTTGGCATCCGAGGTGTTCGAGAACGGGCTGTGCTCCCTGCTCTCGGCGCTGGTGCCCGAGGGCGGCGAGGCCTCGGCCCCCCTGCCGCCGAACCTGCGCCTCTGGCCCGAGGATGCGCGCGAATTGCTGGCCGCCCTGCCCGATGGCGCGCTGGACCGGCTGTTCCTGATGTTCCCCGACCCCTGGCCCAAGGCCCGCCACGCCAAGCGCCGCTTCGTCCACCCCGCCATGCTGCCGGTGGTGGCCCGCGTGCTGGCGCCGGGCGGGATCTGGCGCATCGCCTCCGATGATCCGACCTACCAGGCCTGGGTGGCCGAGGTTTTCGCGGACCAGCCCTTCTTCACGCCCCTGGCCCAGCACGAGTCACGCCCCGAAGGCTGGCCCCCCACCCGCTACGAGGCGAAGGCGCTGCGCGAGGGCCGCCGCCCGCTCTACTGGGAATGGCGGCGCAGCTGAGGCAGGCTGCGCTGCCCAGCACAGGAAGCCCGCACATGACCGACACCCCAGGCCCGCTGCCGCTCCGCCACATCCGCGTCGTGGAATTCACCCATATGGTGATGGGCCCGACGGTCGGGATGGTGCTGGCCGATCTCGGCGCCGATGTGGTGAAGGTCGAACCCGCGCCGAAGGGCGACACCACGCGCCACCTGACGGGCTCGGGCACCGGCTTCTACGCCGCCTTCCAGCGCAACCGCCGCAGCCTCTGCGTGGATGTGAAATCCCCCGAGGGGCTCGCGCTGGTGAAGCGGCTGATCGGGCGCTCGGATGCGGTGATCGAGAATTTCCGCCCCGGCGCGATGGACAAGCTCGGCCTCGGCTATGCCGAACTCAGCGCGGAACAGCCGGGGCTGATCTACTGCTCCTGCAAGGGCTTCCTGCCCGGCCCCTATGAGCACCGCACCGCCCTGGACGAAGTGGTGCAGATGATGGGCGGCCTCGCCTACATGACCGGGCTGGAGGGGCGGCCGCTGCGCGCGGGCAGTTCGGTCATCGACATCATGGGCGGGCTGTCGGCGGCCATCGCCATCCTGGCCGTGCTGGCCGAGCGCCAGCACACCGGGCGCGGCCGCCATGTGCAGGCCGCGCTGTTCGAGACGGTGGCGCTGCTGATGGCCCAGCACATGGCGCAGGCCGCCATCACCGGCAGCCCGCCGCCCCCCATGTCCACCCGCACCCCCGCCTGGCCGGTCTATGACGTGTTCGAGACCGCCGATGGCGGGCAGGTCTTCGTGGGCGTGGTCACCGACACCGCATGGCCCGCCTTCTGCGACGCCTTCGGGCTGGACGCGCTGAAATCCGACCCCAGCCTCGCCACCAAGCAGCAGCGCGTGGCCGAGCGCGCGCGCACCATCCCCGCCGTGGCCGCAGCCCTGCGCCGCTTCACCAAGGCGGAGCTCATGGCGAAATGCGAGGAGCTCGGCCTGCCCTACGCCCCGATCGGCCGCCCGGCCGAGCTGTTCGACGATCCGCACCTCAACGCCTCGGGCGGGCTGGTGCCGCTGACCCTGCCCGATGGCCGGCCGGTGAAGCTGCCCGCCCTGCCGGTGTCGCTGGATGGCGCGCGCCCGCCGCTGCGCCATGACCTCTCGCCGCCCGGCGCGCACAATGCCGAGATCGCCGCCGAACTCGGCCTGTCGGACGCCGACATCGCGGATCTGCGCGCGCGCGGCATCCTGGCCTGAACCACGCGCCCCCTTCCCCTTTGGCGCCGCATCGTCAGATGATGCGGCAGGAAGTCGGGGAGAGGAGCACACCATGCCCAAGTTCGGCCTGAGCCAGTCGGTCCGCCGCGTCGAGGACCCGCGCCTGCTGCTGGGACAGGGACGCTACACCGACGACATCGCCCTGCCCGGCGCCGCCGCCGGCCATGTCCTGCGCAGCCCGCACGCCCATGCGGCGATCCGCGGCCTCGACACCACGGCCGCCCAGGCCATGCCCGGGGTGCTGGCCATCCTCACCGGCGCCGACATGCTGGCCATGGGCGTGGGCGAGGTGCCCTGCGCCATCCCGCTGAAGAACCGCGACGGCAGCCGCCGCGCGGAGGCCCCGCGCCTGCCGCTGGCCACCGACCGCGTGCGCCATGTGGGCGACCCCGTGGCCTTCGTGGTGGCCGAGACGCTGGCCCAGGCGCGCGACGCCGCCGAGGCGATCGAGGTGGAGTACGACATCCTGGCCTCGGCAACCGACCTCGCCACCGCGCATGAGGAAGGTGCCCCGGTCATCTGGGAAAAGGCGGCGCGCAACATCTGCTTCGACTGGGAGGCCGGCGACGCCGCGCGCACCGAGGCGCTGTTCGCGGAAGCCGCGCATGTCACCCGGCTGACGGTGGTGAACAACCGCGTGGTCGTCGCCTCGATGGAGGGGCGCGCCTGCGCGGCCGAATACGACGCCGCCTCGGGCCGCTACACGCTGCATGCCGGCACCCAGGGCTCCTGGCTGGTGAAGGGGCTGCTGGCGGCCAATGTGCTCAAGACCGACCCCGACAACATCCGGGTGCTGACGCCCGATGTGGGCGGCGGCTTCGGCATGAAGCTGTATCTCTATGCCGAATACGCGCTCTGCGCGCTGGCGGCGAAGCAGGTGGGAAGGCCGGTGAAGTGGACCGCCGACCGCAGCGAGGCCTTCCTGTCCGACACGCACGGCCGCGACAACATCACCCTGGGCGAGATCGCGCTGGACAAGGACGGGAGGTTCCTGGCGCTGCGCACCCGCAACCACGCCAACATGGGCGCCTATCTCTCCACCTTCGCGCCCTTCATCCCGACCGGGGCGGGCACCAAGGTGCTGGCCAGCGTCTATGGCTTCCAGGCCATCCACGCGCATGTGATCGGCGTCTTCACCAACACCGTGCCGGTGGACGCCTACCGCGGCGCGGGCCGGCCGGAATCCAACTACCTGGTCGAGCGGCTGATCGACCAGGCGGCGCGCGAGATCGGCATGGACCGCATCGAGATCCGCCGCCGCAACATGGTGGGGCCGGAGGCCATGCCCTACGTCACCGCCATGCAGCAGCGCTACGACAGCGGCGACTTCCCGCGCGTCATGGATGCGGCGCTGCAGAAGATCGACTGGGCCGGCTTCCCCGCCCGCCGCGCCGAGGCCGCCCGGCACGGGAAGAAGCGCGGCATCGGCCTCGCCTACTACCTGGAGGCCACCGGCGGCAGCCCGACCGAGAACGCCAAGGTCGTCTTCGCCGATGACGGCATGGTGGATGTCTATGTCGGCACCCAGAGCACCGGCCAGGGCCATGAGACGGCCTATGCCATGATGACCAGCCATGAACTGGGCATCCCGATGGGCAAGATCCGCATCCAGCAGGGCGATTCCGAGAGCCTGCCCTCGGGCGGCGGCACGGGGGGCGCGCGCAGCCTGTATTCCGAGGGCCAAGCCATCCTGGTCACCACCGCCTCGGTCATCGAGAAGGGCAAGCAGGCCGCGGCCGAGATGCTGGAGGCCGCGGTGGTGGACATCGAATTCGCCAAGGGAAGGTTCGGCGTGGTCGGTACCGACCGCGGCGTGGACATCCTCGATCTCGCGGCGCACCAGCGCGCGCGGGTGGCGCGCGGCGAGGACAGCTTCCTGCTCGACACGCTGGAGACCGCGAAGATCGAGGCGCACACCTTCCCCAACGGCTGCCATGTGGCCGAGGTGGAGGTGGACCCCGAGACCGGCATCGTCACCATCCCGCGCTACATCGTGGTGGATGACGTGGGCCATGCGCTGAACCCGCTGATCGTGCGCGGCCAGGTGCATGGCGGGGTGGCGCAGGGGATCGGCCAGGCCGTGCTGGAGCGCACCGCCTACGACCAACAGAGCGGCCAGCTGCTGACGGCATCCTTCATGGACTACGCCCTGCCGCGCGCCGAGGACCTGCCCGACATCGAGGTGGACCTGATCGAGGTGCCCTGCGAGAGCAACCCGATGGGGGTGAAGGGCGCGGGCGAGGCCGGCGCCGTGGGCTCGCCGCCCGCGGTGGTGAACGCGCTGGTGGATGCGCTGGACGGGGTGGTGGTGGACATGCCCGCCACGCCGGAGGTGGTGTGGAAGGCCGTGCACGCGGCGTGAAGGATCGGGCCGCGGTCGCCCCGCCACCGCTTTGCCCTGTTTTCGTCGTCCCGGCGCGCCTATAGTCCCCCTCACTGTGCTGGTTGCCGGTGTCTCGGTGCCCGCGCCCCATCGGGGGCCGGGCGCCAGCCGGTATCACGCCCGCTCCGACAAGGGAGAGAAATGATGCGCATTCCGATGATCACGGGGCTTGCCCTTCTGGCCGGTTCCACCTTCGCCCTGCCCGCGGCGCTGGCGCAGACCGATCCCTCCACCCAGCGCCTGATCGAGCAGCTGCGCCCGCGCGACCCGGGCTCGCTCGGTGATGTGCGGGGTATCCGTCCGCCCTCGGCGCGCCCGCCCGCCGAATCGGCCGCGCCGGCCACGCCCACCGTGACG
>SKWC01000150.1 GCA_007129145.1 Rubritepida sp. | reverse complement strand
TCTTGGGGCCATCGCCGGACAGGTTCATGTGACTGTTGGCCGAATGCCCAGGCATCCGCGTCAGGATCAAGTCGGTTTGACTTCCATCGCCGAGGGCCGTGCCTTGCAGGCTTGCGCGCCCGGCCATGCCGTTGATCAAGAGATTGATCTGGGCCAGGTCGAAACTGGCTGGATCTGGCTCGAAGGCGATCAGCCGACCGCTCTCTCCGGCGAGGTGGCCGAACAGCACGCTGTAGTATCCGATATTCGCGCCGGCATCGATGGTGACGTCACCCGGTCGGATGGCGGCCACCGCGAAGCGGGTCAGCCAGTATTCCCAGAACCCGTCAAGCGCGAGGTGAGGGGGCAGGCTGAGATCGCGCGGATCGCACATCAACTTGAAATGGCCCAGGACGCGGCAAAGCATGCGGTCCGGACCCAGCGGGACAGCCGTGGCATGAGCCCGCACGCGCGCTTCCATGGTGGGACGGTTCAGCAGCCAGTCGGCGCGATCGAGGAGTGGAGCCATCCGGAGGTCCGGGGGCGGGATCTGGATGTCTTTCGCCTGTTCACCAACTTCGCGCCCGAAGGCCCGGCGCAACGCGGTCCGGATCACGCCGGCGGCTCCGCGCCCACCTGCTCCACGATCCGACGGTAATGCTGCGGCCGGCGGTGCGCGGCGAAGTTGAACATCTTCTCCTTGCCCTGGCGGCAGGCGTCGAGGTCGATCTCGGCCATGATCACCTCATCGCCCAGCGTCTTCGCCTGCGCCACGATCACCCCGTCGGGGTTGACGATGCAGGAGCCGCCGATCAGACCCGAGCCATCCTCATTGCCTGCCTTGGCCACGCTGACCGCCCAGGTGGCGTTCATGTAGGCATTGGCCTGGGCGGCCAGGGTGGAGTGGAAGGTGCGGATGCCCTGGTCCTCGGTCTCGCCGCCATTCGGGTCATAGGCGGCCGAGTTGTAGCCCATCAGCATCAGTTCCACGCCCTGCAGCCCGTAGCAGCGCCATGCCTCGGGCCAGCGCCGGTCGTTGCAGATCAGCATGCCCATGATGGCTTGGTGCCATTCGGCGGGGCCGCGGAAGGCGGGAAAGCCGAGGTCGCCATATTCGAAATAGCGCTTCTCGAGCTGCTGGAAATGCGCGCCCGCGCGCGGCTCCACGCTGCCGGGCAGGTGCACCTTGCGGTATTTTCCGAGGATCTCGCCGCGCGGGCCGGTGGTGATGGCGGTGTTGAAGCGGTGGCCGTTCTCGGTCAGCTCCGCGAAGCCCAGGTAGAAGCCGACGCCCAGCTCGGCCGCGCGGTCGAACAGGCGCTGGCAGTTCGGGTTCGGCATGCCGCGCTCGAACCAGGTGTCGAGCTCCTGGGTGTTCGGGATGAACCAGCGCGGGAAGAAGGTGGTCAGCGCCAGTTCAGGGAAGACCACAAGCTGCGCGCCGCCTCCGGCCGCCTGCTCCAGCAGGGCGATCAGGCGGTCGAGGGTGCGGGCGCGGTCATCGGCGCGCTGGATGGGGCCGGTCTGCGCGCCGGCGAGCGTCAGGATGCGGGACATTCCGACAATCTGCCGCCCGGGCGCGCGGGCGGCAAGCCGTGGATCAGGCGTTCCCCCGGTAGTAGAGCGTCACCGTGTGGGTGGCCTGGGCGAACATGAGCCAGCGCTCCACCAGCATGCCCGCGATGGCCAGGACCGCCGCAAGTGCAAGCAGCAGCCACCCCACCCAGCCCCCCACCGGCAGCGCGAGCGCGAGCAGCAGCGCCGGGGCGACGAAGCCGCCTCCCAGCGTGATCATCCGCAGCCGCGCCGCATGCACCCGCGCGATCCGGAAGCCCATCTCCCGCAGCAGGTAATTCGTCTCGGTGTGCGGCGGATCGAGCGGCCGCACCTGGCCGATCGAGCCGAGGCCCGTGGCGCTCTCGGCGGTGGCCACCGGCGGGGTGGCGTCAACGCTGCGCCAATAGGCGCGCTTGAGGGCAAAGCCCAGCGCGCCCAGCACGGCCGCGATGGCGGCCGGCACGCCGTCCATGCCCCAGAAGCCGGCCAGCACGGCCAGCAGCGCCGCGCCGGTGAATGCCCCGAACAGCATGTAGCCAGGTGTCACCAGCGGGTGGTGCCATTCCTTGATGGGCTTCAGCGAGGCGTAGATCATGCCGGTGCACCACACCGTCACCGCCGCCCCCGCCGCCGCCAGCAGGCCGCTCACCGCCGCCAGCACCGGCCAGCCCGCGACGATGGACAGGAAGAACAACCCTGCCGGCACATAGGTCGCGACTGCCGCCACGCCCTCGCGCGACAGCCAGGAGGAGCGCCACTGGCTGAACGCCCGCCAGGCGCGCTCGGGCCGGCCGAGATGCGTGGTGGAGGAGAGAAGCCCCGCCGTGATCAGCGCCAGCGCCAGCACTGCCGCGACCCCGCCGAACCAGGCGCCCTGCGGCACCAGCCCCAGCGGCCGCAACAGCGCCAGCCAGAACAGCAGCCCATAGCCCGCGCCCGAGGCGACGGTAAAGGCAATGACCGATGCGGCGGGCTTCATCGCGACAGCACCTTGTCCATCCAGCGCAGCAGCGGATTCTGGATCTGGGAGTTGAGCGGCCCGGCATCCTTGGGTGGACCGGCGTCAGGCTTGGGCGCGCGCCGCGGCGGCAGGTAGCGGTTGACCGGCTTGTAGTCGAGCTCGGGCATCAGCTCGAAGCCGCCGCGCTCGGCCACCAGCTTCGACACCGCGCTGTCCGGATCGCCCAGATCGCCGAAATGCCGCGCATTGGCCGGGCAGGTCGAGACGCAGGCCGGCACGCGCTGCGCCTCGGGGATGGTCTCATTGTAGATGCGGTCCACGCAGAGGGTGCATTTCTTCATCACCCCCTGGTCCTCATCGAATTCCCGCGCGCCATAGGGGCAGGCCCAGGCGCAAAGCTGGCAGCCGATGCACATGTCGGTGTTGACCAGCACGATGCCGTCCTCGGCGCGCTTGTAGCTGGCACCCGTCGGGCAGACCGTGACGCAGGCCGGCGTCTCGCAATGCAGGCAGGAGCGCGGGAAGTGGACGGTGCGCCCGTCCTCGCCATCGCCCGCCTCATAGGAATGGACGCGGTTGAACCATACCCCCTCGGCCCCGGCGGAATAGGGGTTGTGGTCGGGCAGCGGCGCCATGTGGCCGCTGGCGTTCCATTCCTTGCAGTTGGTGGCGCAGGCATGGCAGCCCACGCAGGTGTCGAGGTCGATGACGAGGCCGAGCTTCTTGCCGCCCGGCGCGGGGGTGGGCAGTGAGGTCACGCGCTCTCTCCGCGGGCGTTGTAGCGCAGGATGTCAGGGGTCTCGGGCATGTTGGGCGGCACGGTCAGCGTGGCCGGCAGCGGGTCGGTGGTGCCCACCTCATGCGGGGCGCATTTCGTGACGTTGACCCGCAGATCATACCAGGCCGCCTGGCCGGTCACCGGGTCGGCATTGGCCAGCCTTGGGCCGGTCTGCGCCGGCAGCCATTCGCTGATCACATGGTTCAGCAGGAAGCCGCGCTGCGCCTCCGCCGCCTCGGGGCTCAGCATCCAGGCGCCGGCCCGCTTGCCGATGGCATTCCAGGTCCAGACGGTATCGGGGTTCACCCCCTCCATCAGCGCGAGTTGCGCCTTCACGCGGCCCGCGCGGCTCTCCACCCACACCCAGTCATCGGCGGCCAGCCCCATCGCCTCGGCCCGGCTGCGCGCCATGTAGAGCTTGTTGGAGCCATGGATCTGCCGCAGCCAGGCGTTCATCGAGCCCCAGGAGTGGTACATCGCCATCGGGCGCTGCGTGACCGCCGACAACGGGAATGGCGCCGTGTCATGCGCCTGCTGCTCCAGCGGCGCGTACCAGAAGGGCAGGGGGTCGCAATAGGTCCGCACCCGCTCGCGCAGATGCGCCGGCGGCTGCACCGCGCCATGGCCCTCGGCGGCCAGGCGGAACTTCTGCAGCGGCTCCGACCAGATCTGCATCACGATCTGGTCCGACTTGCCGATCAGCCCCATCGCCTTGGCGTTGGCGAGGTAGGTGGCGTTCGCGTGCTTGAAGTAGGATTCCTCCGGCGCCAGGTGGTGTCGCCAGAAGCAGCCATTGTCGATGTAGCGCTGCAACTGGTCCTTGTTCGGTTCGCCCACCCCCTTCTTCGCGCCGTCCTCGCCACGCCAGCCGGCCAGCGGGCCCACGCCGGGCATGCGCTGGTGATTCACGATGTAGTCCGGGTAGTCCTTGAACTTCGGCGAGCCATCCTCCTTCACGAAGGCCGGCAGGCCCAACCGCGCGCCCAGCTCGATCAGCACCTCCTGGAAGGGCCGCACGTCGCGGTCGGGCTTGATGACGGGCTGGCGGATCGCATCCCCCGGCCCGTGCGAGGAGCCGATCGGCCTGTCCAGCAGGGAAATCGCATCCCAGCGCTCCAGATAGGTCGTGTCCGGCAGGATCAGGTCGGCATAGGGCACCGTCTCGCTGAAATATGCGTCCGAGTAGATGACATGCGGGATCACATACTCGCCATCCGCATCCTGCGCCGTCAGGCAGCGGATGGTCTCCATCGGGTTCATGGCGCTGTTCCAGGCCATGTTGGCCATGAACATGAACAGCGTGTCGATTTTGTAGGGATCGCCCTTCTCGGCATTGCCGATGACGGTGTGCATCATCCCATGCAGACCGAGCGGCGCCTCCCAGGAGAAGGAATGGTCGATGCGCAGCGGCGTGCCATCGGCCTCGACCAGCAGGTCCTCCGGTCCAGAGGGGAAGGACAGGATGTTGCCGGCCAGTGGGGTGTTGGGCTTCGCCCCCTTGCCTGCCGGACCGGGGCCGGGGGGGATGGGCCGCGGGAAGGGCGATTTGTAGCGCCAGGAACCCGGGGTATCCACGGCACCCAGCAGCATCTGCAGGATGTGCAGGGCCCGGCAGGTGTGGAATCCGTTGGAATGGGCGCTGATGCCGCGCATCGCGTGGAAGGCCACCGGCCGGCCCACCATCGTCTCGTGTCGCCGGCCCCAGACATCGGTCCAGGGGATGTCCAGCGTCAGCGGCTGGTTGAAGGCGACATCGGCGACCTCGGCCGCCAGGCGGCGGATGCGCTCGGCGGGCATGCCACAACGTTCCGCCACCGCCTCGGGCGCATAGTCCTCGCCCAGGTAGCGCTCGGCCATCAGGTGGAAGGCCGGCTGGACGCGGCGGCCGTCCTCCAGGGTGAATTCGCCCGCCAGCACGGGGGACAGATCCGCGGTATCGGCCGCGATGGCGCCGCGCGCGCGGTCCCAGGCCAGCGGCTTGCCCTCCGCGTCGCGGGCGAACAGCCCGTCATCGGCCCCGCCCGGGTTGCGCACCACAAGCCAGGGCGCGTTGGTGTAGCGCACCAGGAACTCGCCATCCACGCGATCCAGCCGCAGCAGCTCATGGATCAGGGCCATGATGAACAGCCCGTCCGTGCCGGGACGGATGCCCACCCATTCATCGGCCACCGCCGAATAGCCCGTGCGCACCGGGTTCACCGACACCACCTTGGCGCCGCGCTGCTTCAGCGCGGCCAGGCCGGTCTTGATCGGGTTGGAATCATGGTCCTCGGCCACGCCGAAGATCATGAAATACTTCGCGTGCTCCCAATCCGGCTCGCCGAACTCCCAGAAGGAGCCCCCGATGGTGTAGAGCCCGCCGGCCGCCATGTTCACCGAGCAGAAGCCGCCATGGGCGGCGAAATTGGGCGTGCCGAACTGCGCCGCCCAGAAGCCCGTCAGCGACTGCGACTGGTCGCGCCCGGTGAAGAAGGCCAGCTTGCGCGGGTCCGTCTCCCGCACATGGCGCAGCCAGCCGGTCGCGATCTCCATCGCCTCGTCCCAGCTGATCTCCGCGAACTCGCCTGAACCGCGCGGGCCGACGCGCTTCAGCGGCGCCTGCAGCCGCGCCGGCGAATACTGCGTCATGATGCCGGCGCTGCCCTTGCCGCAGAGGACGCCCTTGTTCACCGGATGGTCCGGATTGCCCTCGATGTAGCGGACCCGCCCATCCTTCAGATGCACGCGGATGCCGCAACGGCAGGCGCACATGTAGCAGGTGGTGGTCTTTACCTCGTCGCCGACCGGCGTCGAATAGGCGATCCGGTCCGTGCGTGCGCCGTCATCCGGCATGGGGATTCCTTCGGCTGGCGTTCCGTCCGGCGCATTGTGCACCCGGGCGGGGTCGCGGCAAGCCGGGATGGCGCGGGTCAGCCCGCGATGCGGCGGGACACCACCCCCAGCGTCTCGTCGCGCAGGCTGTTGTCATCCAGGATGGTCTGCACGCTGGTCTCGCTGGGCGTGCCGTCATTCGGCACGGAGGTGAGAGCGAAGCTGCGCTCATCCACCGGGCGGATCTGCCAGCGACCGCTGATCCGCGCCATCCCGGGCTGCCCCATGCCGCCGAGCGGCCGGAACTGCGCCGCACCGCTGTAGGTGCCGTCCTCATTGTAGCGGACGCGTGCGGCCACAGCCATGTTGCCCTGGGTCCATTGCGCCTCCCAAGTGCCGACCAGCAGGCGGCGGTGCCGATCGGCCAGTGTTTCGGTGGGGCTGGGCAGGGCGGGCGGCGCGGCGGCCGCCAGCGCCTCCACCTCGCCGGCCGGGCGCCAGGCGGGCATCCCGCGCTGCCAGACGAGCG
>SKWC01000297.1 GCA_007129145.1 Rubritepida sp. | reverse complement strand
GACCGGCTGCTGCCCAAGGGGGCCAGCGCCTGGGCCGGTACCAGTGCCCTGGTGATTCTCGCTGCCGTCCTGTCGGCCTTCATGAACAATGTCGGCGCGCTGGCGCTGCTCATGCCGCTGGCCTTGCAGCTGGCCCGCCGGCTCGACCTGCCGCCGGGCAGGGTGCTCATGCCGCTGGCCTTCGCCTCGATCCTGGGCGGCATGACCACGCTGATCGGCACGCCGCCCAACCTCATCGTCTCGGGCTTCCGCGCCGAGGCCGTGGGGGCGGAGGGCTTCGCCATGTTCGACTTCGCCGGCGTGGGGGTGGCGGTGGCGCTGGCGGGCCTCGTCTTCATCCTGCTGCTGGGCCGCCACCTGGTCCCCTCCCGCGCCGTCTCCGACGCCGAGGGCTTCGCGACCGGCCCCTACCTGACCGAGGCGCGCCTGCCCGAGGGTGCGAAGGCCGCCGGCATGACCCTGGCCGCCGTGGAGGAGGCGCTGGGCGAGAGCGAGGCGCGCGTGCTCGGCCTGATCCGCGACGAACGCCGCATCGCCGCCCCGCACCCCTCGCGGGAGCTGCGCGCGGGCGACATCCTGCTGATCCGCGCCGAACCCGAGGCGCTGACGAATGCGCTGGGCGAGCTCGGCCTCCAGCTCGAGGAGGCGGTGACCGACGCCAGCGAGGAGGACCAGCCGGAGCGGCCGAAGCGCGGCGCGGCGCTGCAGTCGGACCAGGTGGCGCTGGCGGAATATGTGGTGCGGCCGCGCGCGGCCATCGCCGGGCGCTCGGCCACGGAGCTGCGGCTGCGCCACCGCTTCGCCATCAACCTGCTGGCGGTTTCGCGCCAGGGGGTGCGCAGCGCGGGGCGGCTGCGCAGCATGGTGCTGCGCGAGGGCGATGTGCTGCTGCTGCAGGGCGCCCCCGACAGCCTGTCGGAATTCGCCCAGAGCTTCGGCCTGGTGCCACTGGCCGAGCGCGAGCTGCGCCTGCCCGACGCGCGCCGCGCCCTGCTGGCGGGCGCGGTGATGGCGGCCGCGGTGGCTGGCGCGGGTTTCGGCATCGTGCCGGCCTCGGTCGCCTTCGCCGGCGGGGTGCTGGCGGTGCTGCTGCTCAACCTGCTGCCGCTGCGCCGGCTGTATGATTCGGTGGAGTGGCCGGTGGTGGTGCTGCTGGCGGCGCTGATTCCGGTGGCCGGCGCCATGGCCGAGACCGGCGCGGCCGATGCGGTGGCGGCCGCGCTGCTGGCTCCGGTGGCGCAGTTCGGACCGGTGGCCGCGCTCGCGCTGGTGCTGGTCGTGACCATGACGCTGTCGGACTTCATGAACAACGCAGGCACCGCCGCGGTGATGTGCCCGGTCGCGCTGGGCATAGCGGGGCAACTCGGCGTCGCCGCCGACCCCTTCCTGATGGCGGTGGCGGTCGGCGCCTCCTGCGCCTTCCTCACGCCCATCGGGCACCAGAACAACACGCTGATCCTGGGGCCGGGCGGCTTCCGCTTCAGCGACTACTGGCGGCTTGGCCTGCCGGTCGAGATCATCGTGGTGGTGGTGGGCGTGCCCGCCATCCTGTTCTTCTGGCCGCTATAGCAGGGCCACCACCGCCATCAGCAGCGCGCCCGCCAGCGCGGTGTAGAGCAGCGCGGCCGGCAGGGTCATGCGCAGCACCTCGCTGGCCTGGCGGCCCACCAGCCCCACCGTCGCGGCGCCGGCCACGATGTTGTGCGGGCAGATGATGTTGCCGATGGCCGCCCCCAGGCCCTGCGCCGCCACCAGCGGCAGCACGGGCAGGCCGAGCGCGCTGGCGGTGGCCAGCTGGAAATCCGTCAGCAGGATGTTGGAGGCGGTGGCCGAGCCGGTGACGAAGGTGCCCAGCACCCCCGCCGCCGGTGCCAGCAGGGGCCAGGCGCCGCCCAGGGCGTGAGCGGCACCGGTGGCCAGCGCCTCGATCAGCCCGGCATGGACCATCAGCCGCGCCAGGGCCAGCATCGCCAGCAGCGCCAGCAGCACCGATGGCAGCCGCGCCGCCGCGCGCCCCGCCGCACCGAGCAGCAGCGCAGGCGGCAGTCGCCGCCAGGCGGCGGCCAGCAGCAGCCCCAGCAGCAGCAGCGTGCCGGGGTGGTAGAGGGGCTGCACCGAGCCCCGGAACCCGCCGGGCAGCTCCCAGGCCAGGGCGATGCCCTGCAGCGCCTCGCGCAGCGGCGGCAACAGGCGCGTGACCAGGATCAGCGCCAGCAGCAGCAGGTAGGGCAGCACCGCGGCCAGCAGCGCGCGGGTGGCCGGGGCCTCGCCAGTCCCCGCCCCGCCGGCGACGCGCAACACCCAGGCGAAGGCGAGCCCACCCAGCAGCGCGCCGCCCAAAGTGGGCAGCTCGGGCCCCACGAAGGCGGCGATGGCCAGCGCCGGCAGCAGGAAGGCGAAAGCGGCCCCCAGCGGCCAGAGCAGCCCCGCCTGCCCGCCCTCGGCCGCCGCCAGCCGGTGCACGAACAGCGCCATCATCCAGCCCAGCGCCGCATGCATCGCCGCCGTGGCGCCGGCCAGCGCCAGGGGTTCCAGATCCACCACCGCAAGCTGCGCCATCACCGGCGTGCCCACCGCGCCGAAGGACACGCCCACGGCATGGCCCACCAGCGCCAGCGCCACCGCCCGGGCGGGCTCGAAGCCCAGCGCCACCAGGATGGGTGCGGCCAGCGCGACGGGGGTGCCGAAGCCCGCCGCCCCCTCCGCGAAGAGGGCGAAGAACCAGGCCACCAGCAGCGCCGTCAGCCGGGGGTCCTCCGACAGCCGCGACAGCGCGCCGCGCAGCGTTCCCGTCGCGCCGGAGGCCAGCTGCGCCTCATGCAGCAGCAGGGCGGGAAAGACGATCCACAGGATGGTCAGCGTGGAGAATCCGGCCTCGGCCGCCACGCCCCCCAGCGAAGGCGCGAGACCGCCCGCCGCCTCCGGCCCCTGCCAGCCGAACAGCAGCAGCGCCACCGGCAGTGCGACCAGCAGCCCCGCGAGCCCCGCCGGACCCGCCGCCCAGCGCGGCCCCAGCATCAGCGCGAGGATGGTCAGGATCGGCAGCAGTGCGGCCAGCGCCAGCATCGCGCTGTCGCCTCAGGCCAGCTTCTCGACGGACACTTCGTGCCGCGGCGTCCCGGTCGCGGCGAAATGGCTGATGTTGTCCAGCGTGACCTCCGCGATGGCGGTCAGCGCCTCCTCGGTGAAGAAGGCCTGGTGGGCGGTGATCAGCACGTTGGGAAAGGTCAGCAGCCGGGCGAAGACGTCGTCATGCAGCACCTGGCCGGACAGGTCCTCGAAGAAGAGGTCGCCCTCCTCCTCATAGACATCGAGGCCCAGATGGCCGATCGCGCCGGACTTCAGGCCGCGGATCACGGCGCGCGTGTCCACGATGGCCCCGCGCGAGGTGTTGACCAGCATGGCACCCCGCTTCATCCGCGCCACCGCCGCGTCGTTGATCAGGTGGTGGGTGCCCGGCGTCAGCGGGCAATGCAGGCTGATGATGTCGGCCTCCGGCAGCAGCGCCTCGACGCTGCCATAGGCGACGCCCATGCCCCGCAGCTCCGGGTCGGGATTGGGGTCATGGGCCAGCACGCGGCAGCCGAAGCACCGCATCAGCCGCGCGAAGGCGGCGCCGATGCGCCCCGTGCCGATCACCGCCACGGTGCGGCCCCTCAGGTCGAAGCCCAGCAGCCCGTCCAGGGTGAAATTGCCCTCGCGCACGCGGGCATGGGCACGGTGGATGTTGCGGTTGAGCGAGAGGATCATCGCAACCGTGTGCTCGGCCACCGATTCGGGCGAATAGGCGGGCACGCGGCCCACGCGGATGCCAAGGCGCTTCGCCGCCGCGAGGTCCACATTGTTGAAGCCCGCGCTGCGCAGCGCGAGCAGCTTCACCCCCTGCCCGGCCAGCGCCTCCAGCGCCGCGGCGTCGGCGGTGTCGTTCACGAAGGCGCAGACCGCCTCCGCGCCCTTGGCCAGCACGGCGGTGCCGGCATCGAGATGCGGTGCGAGGAAGCGGAACGCATGCGGTTCCCCGGCGCGCGCATTGGCGGCCTCAAGGAAGCTGCGGTCATAGGGCTTGGTGCTGAAGACGGCGATATGCATGGAAGCTCCCGTCGTGGCTGGCCCGTCGTGGAGTGACGGTGGCTGTCGCGGCGCCGGATGCGCCCCGCGCGGGGCGGCACCGCGAGAAAGCCCTGGCCGCGGGCGGCGAAGGCGTCGCCACCCCCCGGCCGGTTTTGGTATTGGTGGAATGTATAGCCCAGGCGCGAATGCTTTAGGAGTCGCCCGGGCCTTGGGAGCACCCCGCCATGCACGGCGTCCTTCTGCCGGTCACCTCGCTGCTGCTGGGCGTCGCGCTGATGCTGGCGGGGCATGGGCTGCTGACCCTGCTGGTGCCGCTGCGCGGCGCCTCCGAGGGCTTCGACCCGCTGGCCCTCGGCCTGCTGGGCTCGGCCTATTACGCGGGCTTCGTGCTGGGATGCCTGCACGGGCCGCTGCTGGTGCGCCGCGCGGGGCATATCCGCGCCTTCGCGGCGGTGGTCTGCGGCGTCTCGGCCGCGGCGGTGCTCTACCCGCTGCTGCTCGGCGAGGTCGCCTGGTCGCTGCTGCGGCTGGCCTTCGGCTACGGGCTGGCGGTGTTCTACCTCGTGGTGGAATCCTGGCTGAACGACCGCGCCACCAACACCACGCGCGGGCTGATCCTGGGCAGCTACATCATGATCAACCACCTCGCGCTGGCGGCGGGGCAAATGATGCTGTTCGCCTATGCGGTCGAGGGGTTCGAGTTGTTCGCCCTGGGCGCGGTGCTGATCAGCGTCGCCGCCATCCCGGTGGCGCTGACCCGCTCGCCGCAGCCACCGCCGGTGACGGATGTCAGCTTCCGGCCGGGGCGGCTGTGGAAGGCATCGCCGGTGGGGCTGGCGGGCAGCCTGATGATCGGCGTGGCCAACGGCGCCTTCTGGGGCCTCGGCCCGGTCGCGGCCACCGCGGCGGGGCTGACGGACAATGGCGCGGCGCTGTTCATGACGGTGGCGGTGCTGGCCGGCGCCATCGTCCAGATCCCGCTCGGGCGGCTGTCGGATCTGATGGACCGCCGGCTGGTGCTGGCCGGGCTGCTGCTGGCCGGGGCGGTGGTTGGCGGGGTGTTCTACCTGACCACGCCAACCGGGCTCGGGCTGATGACCCTGGCGGGGCTGTTCGGCGCGGCCGCCCTGCCCTGCTATTCCATGGCGGCAGCCCATGCCTATGACCACGCCGACCCGCAGGACTATGTGGGCACGGCGTCGAGCCTGCTGCTGGTCAACGGCCTCGGCTCCATCCTGGGGCCCATCGGCGCCGCGCTGGTGATGCGGGATTCGCCCGATGGCGGGCTGTTCCTGTTCACCGCCATCTGCCACGCGCTGCTGCTGGGCTTCGTGCTGCTGCGCCTCACGCAGCGCGCCGCCCCACCGGCCGAGACGCGCGAGAGCTTCGACCTGGCCGCCACCGCCCCCGCGGCGGTGGGTGCGGTGATCGTGCCGGTCCCGCTCGAGACCGAAGCCGAGCCGGAGCCCGCCCCGGGGGCGGAACCGACGCCATGAGCGGGGCCCTGGCCGCGCTTCTGGGTGGGGTCGGGCTGTTCCTGCTGGGCACCTCGCTGATGACCGAGGGGCTGAAGCAGGCGGCGGGCGAGGCGCTGCGCGGCATCCTGCAGAGCTGGACGCGCTCGGCGCTGCGCGGGCTGGCGGCGGGCTTCCTGATCACCGCGCTGGTGCGCTCCTCCTCGGCGGTGACCGTGGCCGCGATCGGCTTCGTCAATGCGGGGCTGCTCAGCCTCACCCAGGCGGTCTGGGTGGTGTTCGGCACGAATGTCGGCACCACCACCACCGCCTGGCTCGTGGCCTTCGTGGGCATCCGCTTCGACATCGGCGCGCTGGCGCTGCCCCTGCTGGGGGTGGGGATGCTCCTGCGCCTCGCCGCGGGGAATCGCGCGCGGCTGGCCGGGCTGGGCGAGGCGCTGGCCGGCTTCGGCGTGTTCTTCCTGGGCGTGAACGTGCTGCAGCAGGGCTTCCTCGGGCTCGCACCGCAGATGGCCGAGCTCGGCCTGCCCGAGACCGGCCCCGCGGCGCTGGCCGCCTTCCTGCTGCTCGGCACGCTGCTCACGGTGCTGACCCAGGCCTCCTCGGCGGCGATCGCCATCGTGCTGACCGCGAGTGCCGCCGGCAGCCTGCCGCTCGAACTGGCGGCGGCGGCGGTGGTGGGCACGAACATCGGCACCACCTCGACCGCGGCCTTCGCGGCCATCGGCGCCACCGCCGCGGCCAAGCGCGTCGCCGCAGCGCACATCCTGTTCAACCTGCTGACCGGGGCGGCGGCGCTGCTGCTGCTGCCCTGGCTGGTGCGCTTGAGCGTCTGGCTGCCCGCCACGCTGGGGCATGAGGCGGACATGCCCACCGTGCTGGCGGTGTTCCACACGCTGTTCAACCTGCTGGGCGTCGTACTGATGTGGCCGCTGGCCGGGCGGCTGGTGGGCTGGCTGTCGTCGCGCTTCATCACCCCTGAGGAGGCGCTCGGCCGGCCGCGCTTCCTCGACGCCACGCTGCTGGCGGTGCCGAGCCTCGCGCTCGATGGCCTCGCGCGCGAGGTCGCGCGGATGCTGGAACTGGCGGCGGGGCACGCGGCGCAGCGCCTGGGCGGCCAGGGCGGCGCCACG
>SKWC01000066.1 GCA_007129145.1 Rubritepida sp. | reverse complement strand
CTGGCCGTGCCGGCCTCGCCCATCACCGGCATCGTGGCGGGCATGCAGCTGCACTTCGCGCATTGCTGCCACCCCGTCCCGGGCGACCGCATCACCGGCGTGGTCACCACCGGCAAGGGGGTCACGGTGCACCGCAACGACTGCCACATGCTGGAGAATTTCGCCGCCACGCCCGAGCGCCTGCTGGATGTCGAATGGGAGGCGCAGCCCGACGCCGCGCCCCCCGCCTATCTGGCGCGCATCGCGGTCGCCGCGGTGAACGGGCCGCAGCTTCTCTCCAACGTCGCCAACGCCGTGGTGCGCCAGAAGGCGGGGCTGACCAACCTGCGCCTGGGCCGGCGCGAGCAGGATGAGTGCGAGCTCTCCCTCGATGTGGAGGTGCGCGACACCCGCCACCTCGCGGAGGTGATGGGCGTGCTGCGCGCCTGCGAGGGCGTGATGCGCGTGGACCGCACACGGGGATGACGCACCTCCCATGATGCACCTCCCATGATCCTGGGCCTGGGTTCCGACCTGTGCGACATCCGCCGCATCGAGGCGGTGATCGCCCGCCATGGCGAGCGCTTCCTCGCGCGCGTCTTCACCGACCTTGAGCGCGCCAAGGCCGACCGCCGCGCCGAGCGCATCCGCGCGGCCACCTACGCCAAGCGCTTCGCCGCCAAGGAGGCCGCCAGCAAGGCGCTGGGCACGGGCTTCCGCGACGGGGTGTTCCTGCGCGACCTCGGCGTGGTGAACCTGCCCTCGGGCCAGCCCACGCTGCGCCTGGCCGGGGGCGCGGCGCGCCGGCTTGCGGCCATCACCCCCGCGGGGCATCGCGCCCTGATCGCGCTGACCATGACCGACGAATACCCCTATGCCCAGGCGCAGGTGATCATCAGCGCCGTTCCGCTGGATTGACAGCGCCCGCCCCGCGCGCTTGATCGGCGCTTCTTCCCACAGCGAATGGCATCATGGCGAAACCGGCACCCAGAAAGGCGACCAAGGGGAAGTCTGCGCGGGGCCCGGGGTCCAGGTCGGGCGGCTGGTGGGAGACGGTCAAGACCATCTTCTATGCCGCGCTGATCGCGCTGACGATCCGCACCGTCGCCTTCGAGCCGTTCAACATCCCCTCGGGCTCGATGATCCCGACGCTGCTGGTGGGCGACTACCTGTTCGTCTCGAAATATTCCTACGGCTATTCGCGCCACTCCCTGCCCTTCAGCCCGAACCTGTTCGAAGGGCGCATCCTGGGCCGCATGCCAGAGCGCGGCGACGTCGCGGTGTTCAAACTGCCCACCGACCCGAGCCAGGACTACATCAAGCGCATCATCGGCCTGCCCGGCGACCGCATCCAGATGGTCAATGGCGTGCTGCACATCAACGGCGAGGCGGTGCGGCGCGAATTCCTGGGGCCCTTCGTGGCCGAGGGCGACGGGCCGCGCATCACGGTGCGCCTGTATCGCGAATTCATGCCCGAGGGCGGCTCGCATATCATCGCCGAGCAATCCGATGATGCGCCGCTCGACAACACGCCCGAATTCCTGGTGCCGCCGGGCCATGTCTTCGCCATGGGCGATGCGCGCGACAACAGCCTCGATTCGCGCGTGCCTGGACTCGTGGGCATGATCCCGGTCGAGAATCTGGTGGGCCGGGCGGAGTTCATCTTCTTCTCGGTGGATGGCAGCGCGCGGCTGTGGGAGGTCTGGGCCTGGCCCACCTCCATCCGCTGGTCGCGCCTGTTCTCCGCGGTGCGATGACGGATCCCCTGGAGGCGCTGCAGGACAGGCTCGGCCATCGCTTCCGCGACCCCGCCCTGCTCGGGCGCGCCCTGACCCATTCCTCCCACGCAGGCGAGGTGGCGGGCGCGGTCAGCAATGAACGGCTGGAGTTCCTGGGCGACCGCGTGCTCGGCCTGTGCATGGCCGAATGGCTGGCCGAACTCTATCCCAGGGAGCGCGAGGGCGACCTGGGCAAGCGCTTCGCCGTGCTGGTGGCGCGCGACACGCTGGCGCCGATCGCGCAGCGCCTGGGCGTGCCGGACGCGCTGCGCATCGCCGCCTCGCACCGCCATGCGGGGCTGCGACAGAGCGCCACCGTGCTGGGCGATGCGCTGGAGGCGCTGCTGGCGGCTCTCTACCTCGATGGCGGGCTGGAGGCGGCACGCGCCCTGGTGCGGCGCGAATGGGCCGAGGTGGTGCAGGGCCAGGCGCGCCCGCCGCGCTCGCCCAAGACGCGGCTGCAGGAATGGACGCTGAAGCGCGGCCTCGGCCTGCCGGAATACGACACCAACGCCATCGGCGGCCAGGGCGAGGACGCGCAGTTCCGCGCCGTGGTGCGCGCCGCCGGGCGCCAGGCCGCGGGCGAGGGTCCGAACAAGCGCGCGGCCGAACAGGCCGCGGCCGATGCATGGCTGGAGGGCCTT
This sequence comes from Rubritepida sp., assembly GCA_007129145.1. Classification (GTDB taxonomy): domain Bacteria; phylum Pseudomonadota; class Alphaproteobacteria; order Acetobacterales; family Acetobacteraceae; genus Roseococcus. Next base: position 4,279 of record SKWC01000066.1, on the reverse strand, counting down.
CGCGCATGACCATGCCCGACAAACCGCGCTGCGGCTTCGTCGCCATCCTGGGCGCGCCCAACGCGGGCAAGTCCACCCTGGTGAACGCGCTGGCCGGCACCAAGGTCAGCATCGTCTCGCCCAAGCCGCAGACCACGCGCTTCCGCATCCGCGCGGTGCTGATCGAGGGCGAGGCGCAGATTGTGCTGGTGGACACGCCGGGCATCTTCGCGCCCCGCCGGCGGCTGGACCGCGCCATGGTCCAGGCCGCCTGGGGCGGTGCGAAGGACGCGGATTTCGCCCTGATGGTGGTGGACGCCCGCGCCGGACTGACCGAGCCGGTGCGCGCCATCCTGGAGCGCCTGGCGCAGCAGGACCGCCCCGTCTGGCTCGCGCTCAACAAGATAGACCTGATCCCGCGCGAACGCCTGCTGCCGCTCTCGGCCGAGTTGCACCGACTGCTGCCCTTCGCCGAGAGCTTCATGATCAGCGCGGAGAAGACCCAGGGCCTGGACCGGCTGCGCCAGAAGCTGGCGGACGCCATGGCGCCCGGCCCCTGGATGTTCCCCGAGGACGAGCTGTCCGACCTGCCCAACCGCATGCTGGCGGCCGAGGTGGTGCGCGAGCAGATCCTGCGCCAGACGCATGAGGAAGTGCCGCACCACGCCACCGTCGAGACAGAGCAATGGACCGAGCGCCCCGACGGCAGCGCGCGGGTCGAGTGCACCATCTATGTCGCGCGCGCCACGCAGAAGGCCATCCTGATCGGCGATGGCGGCGCGCGCATCCGCGAGATCGGCCGCCGCGCCCGGCTGGAGCTGGTCCAGCTGCTGGAACGCCCCATCCACCTGTTCCTCAATGTGAAGGAACGCGCCGGCTGGGATGAGGAGCGCAGCCGGTTGCGCGCCCTCGGCCTGGAGGATGACGGCGGGTGAGCCTGGAATGGGCCGCGCCGGCCGTGGTGCTGGCCACCCGCCCGCATGGCGAAGGCGCGCTGATCGCCACCCTGCTGACCGAGGCGCATGGCCGCCACGCCGGGCATGTGCCCGGCGGCGCCTCGCGCCGGCAGGCGGCGATGTGGCAGCCGGGCAATCTGGTGGAGGCGCGCTGGGTGGCCCGCCTGCCCGAGCAGATGGGCTCGCTGACCGCCGAGCTTGTCCACGCCGCCGCCGCCCAGGCCATGGATGACCCGCTGGCGCTGTCGGTGCTGATGGCGGCCTGCGCCGTGGCCGAGGGCGCCCTGCCCGAGCGCGAGGCGCATCCGGCCTGCTTCCATGGCCTCGTGGCCGTCATCACCGCGCTGATGCGCGGCGCCGAACACGCCCTGCCCGCGCTGGTGCGCTGGGAGGCGGCGCTGCTGGCGGAACTGGGCTATGGGCTGGACCTGTCCTGCTGCGCCGCCACCGGCACGACGCGGGACCTGGTCTGGGTCTCGCCGCGCTCCGGTCGGGCGGTCAGCGCCGAAGCCGGCGCGCCCTATGCGGCGCGGCTGCTGCCCCTGCCCGCCTTCCTGCGCGACCCCGACGCGCCCGCCACCCCCGCCGACTGGCTGGCCGGGCTGCGGCTGACGGGCCATTTCCTGGCGCGCGACGCCTTCGGCCTGCAGCACCGCCCGCTGCCCGCCGCGCGCGAATCGCTTGAAGCCCGCCTCGCGCGGGGGGAAACCTCACCCCATGCCTGACGACCTGCCCCCCACCGAGGGCGGCGACATCCGCGAGACCCGGCTGTCGGCCGCGCTGAGCGAGCGCTACCTCGCCTATGCCATGTCCACCATCACGGCGCGCTCGCTGCCGGATGTGCGCGACGGGCTGAAGCCGGTGCATCGCCGCCTGCTCTGGGCGATGCACCAGCTGCGCCTGGACCCGGCCGCGGGCTTCAAGAAATGCGCGCGCATCGTGGGCGACGTGATGGGCAAGTATCACCCGCATGGCGACAGCTCGATCTACGAGGCGCTGGTGCGCCAGGCGCAGGAGTTCGCCGCCCGCTTCCCGCTGGTCGAGGGCCAGGGGAACTTCGGCAACATCGACGGCGATAACGCGGCGGCCATGCGCTACACCGAGGCCCGGCTGACCGAGGTCGCGCAGGCGCTGCTGGCGCAGATCGACGAGGACACGGTCGATTTCCGCACCACCTATGACGGTGAGGACCGCGAGCCGGCGGTGCTGCCGGCCGCCTTCCCCAACCTGCTGGCCAATGGCGCGGCGGGCATCGCGGTGGGCATGGCCACCTCCATCCCGCCGCACAACGCGGGCGAGGTCTGCGCCGCCGCCCTGCATCTGATCGCCCACCCGGAGGCCGGCACGGATGACCTGCTGGCCCACATGCCCGGCCCCGACTTCCCCACGGGTGGGCTGCTGGTCGAGCCGCCCGAGGCGATCCGCGAGGCCTATGCCACCGGCCGCGGCGGCTTCCGCATCCGCGCCCGCTGGGCGGTGGAGCGCGGCAAGGCCGGCGCCTGGACGGTGGTCGTCACCGAAATCCCCTACCAGGTGCAGAAATCCCGCCTGATCGAGCAGATCGCCGCCCTGCTCGAGGAAAAGAAGCTGCCCCTGCTGGCCGATATCCGCGACGAAAGCACCGAGGCCGTGCGCATCGTGCTGGAGCCGCGCGCCCGCACGGTGGAGCCCGCGGTGCTGATGGAGACGCTGTTCCGCGCCACCGCCCTCGAATCCCGCTTCAGCCTGAACATGAATGTGCTGGACGCGACCCGCACCCCGCGCGTCATGTCCCTGCGCGAGGTGCTGCGGGCGTGGCTCGACCACCGCCACGAGGTGCTGCAGCGCCGCACCGCGCATCGCCTGGCCGCCATCGCGCGGCGGCTGGAGGTGCTGGACGGCTACCTCATCGCCTATCTCAACCTCGATGAGGTGATCCGTATCATCCGCACCGAGGACGAGCCCAAGCCCCACCTGATGGCGGCCTTCGGGCTGAGCGAGGTGCAGGCCGAGGCCATCCTGAACATGCGGCTGCGCGCCCTGCGCCGCCTGGAGGAGATGGAGATCCGGCGCGAGCATGAGAAGCTCTCGAAGGAGCAGAAGGGGCTGAACGCCCTGATGGCGAGCCCGGCGAAGCGCTGGTCGGCGATCGCCAGGGACATCGAGGGCGTGCGCGCGCGCTTCGGCGATGGCGCCCTCGGCGCGCGGCGCACCGCCGTGGCCGAGCCGCCGCCCGCCATCGCGGTGGATGAGGCCGCCTTCATCGAGCGCGAGCCGCTGACCGTGGTGCTGTCCGAGAAGGGCTGGATCCGCGCGCTGAAGGGCCACCTCGCCGAGGATGCCGAGCTGCGTTTCAAGGAGGGCGACAGCCTGGCCTTCCGGCTGCACCTGCAAAGCACCGACCGCTTCGTGGTCTTCGCCAGCAACGGCCGCGCCTACACGCTGAAGGCCGACACCCTGCCCCGCGGCCGCGGCGACGGGCAGCCGCTGCGCCTGCTGGTGGACCTGCCCAATGAGGAGACCCCCATCACCCTGCTGCCGCCCCCCGCCGAGGGGCAGCGCATGCTGCTGGCCGCCAGCGACGGCAAAGGCTTCCTGATCGAGGCGACCGAGCTTCTGGCCGAGAAGCGCACCGGCAAGCAGGTGATGACGCTGGAACCCCCCGCCCGCGCCGTGCTGTGCCGCCCCGCCGAGGGCGATGCCGTGGCCGTGCTGGGCGAGAACCGCAAGCTGCTGGTCTTCCCGCTGGAGCAGCTTCCGGTGCTGGCCCGCGGCCGCGGCGTGCAGCTGCAATCCTACCGCGACGGGGGCCTGGCCGATGCGAAGGTGTTCACCCTGGCCGAAGGCCTGTCCTGGCGCCTGGGCGAGCGGGTGCGGGTCGAGACCGACCTGACCACCTGGCGCGCCAACCGCGCCGCCGCCGGCAAGCTGCCGCCCAACGGCTTCCCGCGCAGCAACCGCTTCGGGGGGTAGGTTTCAGAAGGCCAGCAAATTGTCGCGGAACTGCGCGTGCCCGTAGGCGGTGCGCGCCAGGCCGCGCGCCTGCAGCGCCGGCACCAGCCCGTCCGTCGCCTCGGCCACGAAGCGCCGCGTCAGCGGCCCCGCGATCATGAAGCCATCGCCGCCCACCTCCTGCATGGCCTCGGCCATCTGGGCGGCCACGGTGGCGGGCGTGCCCACGAAGCCATTGTAGCCATGGTGGTAGTTGCGCACGATCTCGCGCAGGGTCCGCCCCTGGGCGAGGAACAGCGCCAGCGTCCCCTGCTGACCGTTGGTGGTGAGTTCCTCGACCGGCGCATCCAGGTCGAATTGCGAGAAGTCTATGTCGGTCAGGCTCGACATCTGGGCCAGCACCGTCTCGGGCG
>SKWC01000451.1 GCA_007129145.1 Rubritepida sp. | reverse complement strand
TGCGCCGGCGCCTCCGTGTCGATGGCGTGGCGCGGCAGCACGCCCTGGAGGTCGTCCATGACGGTGCCGCTCCACATGGTGGCGCCGCCCATGTAGGAGGCACGCCCCAGCGCATGGGAGGAGATGGGCACCGTCACCAGCAGGAAGATGATGATCAGCACGGTGCGGAACCACGCATCGCCGCTGTCGAAGGCGAGCGCCACGCCGATCAGGGTGAAGCCCGCGCCCACCACGCCCGCCTTGGTGGCGGCGTGCATCCGCAGGAAGGCATCGGGCAGGCGGGCCACGCCGATGGCCGCGACCAGGGAGATCGCCGCCCCGGCGAGCAGGAAGAATGCGGCGAATATCTCAGCCATCCTGGTCCTCCGGGGGCTGGGCGGCGCGGGTGATGAAGGCGGCCACCCCCACCGCGCCGATGAAGCCGACAAGGCCGAGGCCGAGCGCGATGTCCAGCAGCGCGACATAGCCGCCGGCCAGGGCCACCAGGGCGGTGGCCGCCACCGCCAGCAGGCCCAGCAGGTCCATGGCCACGGCACGGTCCGGGATGCCCGGGCCCTTGAGCATGCGCCAGCCGGTCAAGGCCACGGCAGCGGCCACCATCATGGCGGCCAGCACCAGCGCGACGGTCAGCAGCACGCTCATGACAGCACCCGCATGGTGGGACGCTCAAGCCGGTCGGCGATGGACTGGCGCACCGCCTCGGGGCTCTCGATGTTCATCACATGCACGTAGAGGATGCTGCGGTCCTCCGAGACATGCAGCGCGGTGGTGCCCGGCGTCAGCGTGACCATGTCGGCCAGCAGCGTGACGCCCGCCTTGGAGCGCAGGCGCAGCGGCACCGCCACCACGCCCGGCCGGGCCCGGATTTCCGGCGACAGCGTGGCCTTGATCACGTCCCAGGCCGAGAGCGTGAGCTCCCGCAGGAAGATGACCAGCAGCCAGATCCAGGCGAAGATGTTCCAGGGACGCGGCTTGCTCATGGCGTCGCACCTCCCATCACGGCGGTGATATAGGCCTCGCGCGAGGCGAGCTGCTCGCCCGCGGCCAAGGCGAAGGCGGCGAAGGGCTCGGTCCACAGGCCGATCGTCAGCGTGACCAGGCCGAGTGCTGCGATGGGCGCCAGCAGCAGCAGCCGCGTGGTGCCGCTGATCAGCGGCAGTTCGGGCGTGCCCTCGGGCGGCTCCTTCCAGAAGGCCTCCAGCCAGATCTTCAGCATCGAGTAGAGCGTGAGGATGCCGGTCGCGAGCGCGATGGCGGACAGCGCATAGAAGCCCGCGTCGAAGCCCGACTTCACGACGAACAGCTTGGCCCAGAAGCCCGACAGCGGCGGCAGCCCCGCCAGCGACAGCGCCGGGATGGCGAACAGCAGCCCGAGCCATGGATCACGCCGCCACAGCGCGCCCAGCGTGGCCAAGTTGAAGCTGCCGCCGGCGCGGCGGATCACGCCGGCCACCAGGAACAGATTCGCCTTCACCACGATGTGGTGCAGGATGTAGAGCACCGCGCCGGCCAGCGCGAAGGGCGTCGCGATCGCCAGGCCGATGATCATGTAGCCGATCTGGCTGATGATGTGGAACGACAGGATGCGGCGGATCTCCCAATGCGCCGCCGCCCCCAGCACGCCCACCACCATCGTGCCGGCCGCCACCACCCACAGCACCGGCGAGACCCACTCCTGCCCCTCGGGGAAGACCAGGGTGAACATGCGGATCATCGCATAGACGCCGACCTTCGTGAGCAACGCGGCGAAGATCGCGGCAACCGGCGCGATGGCGGTGTGGTAAGAGGCCGGCAGCCAGAAGAACAGCGGGAACACCGCGGCCTTGGCGCCGAAGGCGGCCAGCAGCAGGAAGGCCGCGGCACCCACCACGCCCTCATTCTCCACCCCCGGGATGCGCTGCGCCATGTCGGCCATGTTCAGCGTGCCGGTCAGGCCGTACATCATGCCGATGGCCATCAGGAAGATCGTCGTCGCCACCAGGTTCAGCACGGCGTATTTCACGCCGGCGTCCATCTGCTCGCGTCCCCCGCCCATGACTAGCAGGCCGAAGGAGGCGATCAGCATCACCTCGAACCAGACGTAGAGGTTGAACAGGTCACCCGCGAGGAAGGCGCCGCCCACGCCCATGGCAAGCGCGGCCACCAGCGGGTGCCACAGCGCCTCCTGCTCGACGATGTCCTCGTCGCCGCGGGCATAGAGCACGGTGGCGGCATACATGAGCGCCGTGATGAACACGAGCGAGGCGGCCAGCTTGTCCGCCACCAGGGTGATGCCGAAGGGGGCGGGCCAGTCGCCCATCTGCGAGGCGACCACGCCCTCCTGCACCACCCGCGCGACCAGGGCGATCGCAGTCAGCAGCAGAGCCACCGCGGTGAAGGCGGTGATGCCGCGCTGGATGTCGCGGCGCTCCTGCAGCGCCGCGGTGGCCGCGCAGGCCAGCAGCGGCAGGATGATGGGCAGCCCCAGCAACCAGTCGTTCAGCGCGGCCATCACGCGGCTCCCGGCTGCGTCAGCGCCTGCGGGCGGGGCTCGGGCGGCGGCTCGGCGGCGGCCGCCGCCACGGGGTCGGTGCTGGGCAGGGCCAGCGGCTCGGCCATGCGCATGGCCTCCGAGTCCAGCGTGCCCTGGGCGCGCCACGCCGCCCAGGTCAGCACCATGATGAAGGCGGTCAGGCCGAAGGCGATCACGATGGCGGTCAGCACCAGCGCCTGGGGCAGCGGGTTGGAGGCCGTCTGCGCCAGCACCTGCGCCCCGCTCTCGACCAGCGGCGGCGTGGTGCCGAGCACCCGCCCGCCGGTGATGATGGCGATGTTGGCCGCGTTCCCCAGCAGAAGCAGCCCGATGATGATCCGCACCAGCGAGCGAGCCAGGATCAGATAGACGGCAGTGGCGAACAGCACCCCGAACAGCAGCGCGAGCAGGATCTCCATCGGCTCAGGCCTCCAGGAAGGGCAGCACGAAGGCCAGGGCGAAGCCGACCACCACCAGATACACGCCGAGGTCGAACAGCACCGTCGTGCCCACCGGGCCATACAGCCATTGCTGGGTGAGGAAGGGCTCGCCGGTCAGCAGCAGGGCGGGCAGCCCGGCCGCGATGCCGCACAGCAGACCGATGCCGCCCCAGGTCAGGGGATCGAGCCGCAGCACCTTGCGCGTGGCGTTCGAGCCGAGCGCGAGCGCGTGGAAGACGAAGCCCAGCGCGCCGATCAGCCCGCCGATGAAGCCGCCGCCCGGCTCATTGTGGCCGCGCAGCAGCACGAAGATGGACAGGGCGACGGCCGCCCACAGGACATAGCGCGCGGAGGCGCTCATGATCAGGCTGGTCTTCATGGCTCAACCCCTCCGCTTGCGCCGCAGCAGCACGGTCGCCGCCAGCGCCGCGATCAGCAGCACCGCGATCTCGCCCAGCGTGTCCAGCGCGCGGAAATCCACGAGGATGACGTTGACGACGTTGCGGCCCTTCGCCTCCGGCCAGGAGGACTGGCCCATCCACTCGGGGATGTGGGTGCTGAAGGGCACGGCCAGCATGGCGAGCAGGATGAGGGTGCCCACCGCGCCCGCGCCGATGGCGATGGAGGCGTCGAAGCGCCGTTCCCCGCGGGTGCGGTTGTCGAGGCCCCGGAAGGGCAGCCGCGCCAGGATGGCCACCAGCAGCACGATGGAGATGACCTCCACCGTGAACTGGGTGAAGGCGAGGTCCGCGGCACCCAGCGAGAGGAACAGGATGCCCACGCCGAAGCCGACCACGGCCGCCGCCATCACCTGCGCGAACAGCGCCTGCAGGCGGCTCGCGGCCACCGCGCCCGCCATGATCAGCACCACCAGCATCACCTGGTGCATCGCCGGCAGCGGCCGGACCCCGGGCAGGTCCAACCCACCCTTCAGCAGCAGCACCAGCGCCGCGCCGCCGAACATGATGCCGGTGGTGGCCGCAAGGTAGAAGCGCATGCTGCCGGTCTGGAACCGCCGCGTCACGGCGCCGGAGACGGAGGAGACGCCCTTCAGCATCCGCCCGTACAGCTCGTCCGGACCGTAGTCGTCCAGCCAGGACATCCGCGCCAGGGTCGGCTGGATGCGCGACCACGCCAGATAGGCGATGACGCCACCCGCCACCGCCGCGAGCGAGATGTAATACACCACGTCCGAGGCCTGCTTCACGCCCAGCGCGATGCCCGTGGGGCGGCCCAGCACGGCCTCGGCCGCAGGCTCGACCAGCCAGGCCGAGATCAGCCCGGGCGCCAGGCCGAACAGCAGGCCGAGGCTCGCCAGGACGAGCGGCGCCACCAGCATCACCAGCGGCGGGTCCTTGATGTCCTTCTCGCTCTCCATGCGACGGCCGACGAAGGGCCGCACCGCGACCACGCCGGCCACGACCACCATGGCGACATTCACCAGGATGGCCACCACCGGCAGCAGCCCCGGCACGCCGAGCTGCACGGTGAACAGCAGGTCCTTCGCCATGTAGCCGATGAAGCCCGGCGTGCCCGCCATGGACAGCGCGGCGACGAAGGCCGCCGCGGCGGTCAGCGGCATCGCGAAGCCGAGGCCGCGCAGCTTCATCGCGTCCCGCGTGCCGGCCTTCTTGTCCAGGATGCCCGAGGACATGAACAGCGCCGCCTTGTAGAGCGCATGCACCAGCAGGAAGACCACCGCCGCGGTCGCCGCCAGCGGCTCCTTCAGCCCGATCAGCACCACCAGCGTGCCCAGCGACACCACCGTGGACCAGGCGAGCTTGCGCTTCAGGTCGCGCTCCCGCAGGGCCAGCACGGCGCCGGTGATCATGGTCAGCGTGCCGGCGGTGGTCAGCATCACCTCCCACAGCGCCCATTCCGCGAAGGCCGGATGCAGCCGCGCCAGCAGATAGACGCCCAGCTTCACCATGGTGGCGGAGTGCAGATAGGCCGAGACCGGCGCCGGCGCGGCCATGGCGTTGGGCAACCAGGAATGCAGCGGCCATTGCGCGCTCTTGGCGAAGCAGCCGATGGCGACCAGCACGATGATCCAGGGCGTGAAGGCGTGCTCGGCCAGCACATCCGCGCGCGAGAGGATGGTCGAGATGCTGTAGCTGCCCGCCGCCGTGCCCAGCAGCACGAGGCCGGCCAGCATGAACAGCCCGCCGCCCACCGTGACCAGCAGCCCCTGCTGGGCCGAGCGCCGCGCCTCATACTTGTGGGCGTCGAAGCCGATCAGCATGAAGGAGGCGAGGCTGGTCAGCTCCCAGAAGATGAACAGCACGATCAGGTCGTCGGCCAGCACCGCGCCCAGCATCGCCGCCATGAACAGCGTCAGCACCGTCATGAAGCGGTGCAGGTCGCGATGCCCCGCGAGGTAGCCCGAGGCATAGAGGAAGATGCCGGTGCCGATGCCCGTGATCAGCAGCGACATCAGCCGCGACAGCCCGTCCATGCGGAAGGCGAGGCCGATTTCCAGCGCGGGCAGCCACTCGACGCGCGCGATGGTGCCGAGCGGCACCGCCGCCAGCATGAAGAACAGCGTCGCCGGCAACAGCGCCACCAGCGCCGCGAGCTGCGGTCTTGCGCGCACCCCGGCCGCCACGAAGGGCATGGCGAGGATGGGCAGGAAGGGGACGAGGGCGAGGATCCAGTTCACGGGGCCGGGCTTTGCAACCCGCATGCCAGCCCCGCGCCCCAGGCGTGGCCGCGCCCGCGCCGCCGCATCGTCCGGAAAGATGAACCCCAGCCCGAAATTCCGTCCGGAAATCCGGACGCCCAGCCAGCCGCGCGCTGCCGTCAGCCGCCGCCGGCGGTGGCGGGATCCTCCGGCCAGTCATGCTTGGGGTAGCGGCCGCGCATGTCCTTGCGCGCATCCGCCCAGCCGGCCTTCCAGAAGCCCGCAAGGTCGGCGGTGATGGCAATCGGCCGCCCGGCCGGCGAGAGCAGCGCCACCTGCAGCGGGATGCGCCCGCCCGCCAGCGGCGGCAGCGCGGCGAGGCCATACAGGTGCTGCGCCCGGGCCGTCAGGGTGGGCGTCTCGCCCGCATAATCCACCGCGGCGCTGCGCCCACCCGGCAGGGCGATGCGCGCGGGCAGCGCCGCATCCAGCGACCGGCGCAACCCATGCGGCAGCAGCGCCTGGTGGACATCGACGCCCTTGAGTTCCGACAGCTTCGTCATGCCCGCCAGCCAGGGCGCCAGCCATTCGCCCGCAGTCGCCGCCAGCGCCGCGTCGCCCACATCGGGCCAGGGCGCGCCCTCCAGCGCCTGCATCCGGGCGATGCGCGCGCGGAACTGCCGGGCGCTGTCGTCCCAATCGAGGTCGCGGAAACCCCGCGCTGCGGCGGCCTCGGCCAGGGCCTGGGCGATGGCGGCGGGGTCGGCCCGCGGCAGCGGGGATTCCTCCAGCACCAGGGGGCCGAACATCAGCCGCCGCCGCGCCAGCACCGCGCCGGCGCGGGCATCGAAAGCCGCGCCCTCCTCGGTGTGGAAGCGTTCGGGAAAGCGCGCCTCCAGCGCAGCGCGGGCGATGGGTGCCGCCATGCGGATGCGCGCCTCGCTGCCCTTCAGTTCGAGGTCCGCCACCGCCAGCAGTTGCTGCTTCGCCAGCGGGTCCGCGACCGACAGCCGCGCCCCCTGCCCCGAGGCCATGCGAAAGGCGCCGTCCATGGTGCCGCGCTTCAGCGCGATGCGGTCGGGGAAGCCCGCCGCCAGCAGCGCCCCGGCATCGCCCTCGGCCGGGGTGTTGCCATGCACGCCAAGGCGCCGCCGGTGCAGCGCGGCGGTGCGGCGG
>SKWC01000272.1 GCA_007129145.1 Rubritepida sp. | reverse complement strand
GCCCAGGATGCCGATGGGGAAGACGGTGTCGCGGGCGGCGGGGTTGCGGGCCACGCTGCTGATCAGGGTGGAGAAGATGTTGCCCATGGCGAGGCCCACGCCGAACAGCGCCAGAACGGCAATACCGGCACCAATGGCCTTCGCGGCTTCAGCTTCCATGATCTCGATCCTTACGTTGACGAGGAGGGTTGATGGTTCGGCGCCTGCCTCAGTGCAGGTGCACCGCGTCGTGCAGGTAGATGCAGGTCAGGATGGCGAAGACATAGGCCTGCAGGAAGGCCACCAGCACTTCGAATGCGACCAGCGCGATGTTCAGCGCCAGCGGCATGATGGACAGGAACGGTCCCACCGCGCCGAGCCCGGCCAGCATCACCACGAAGGTGGCGAAGACCTTCAGCATCACGTGGCCCGCCATCATATTGGCGAAGAGACGCACCGAGAGGCTGATGGGGCGCGACATGTAGGAGACGATCTCCACCGGGATGATCACCGGCGCGAGCCACATGGGCGCGCCCTCCGGCATGAAATAGCCGAAGAACTTCTTGCCATGCAGCACGATGGCGACGGCGGTGATCAGCACGAACACGATCATCGCCAGCGCGAAGGTGACCGTGATGTGCGAGGTGAAGGTGAAGGCATAGGGGAACAGGCCCAGCATGTTCCCGAACAGGATGAACATGAACAGGGTGAAGACGAAGGGGAAGAAGCGCCGCCCCTCCGGCCCGATCTGGGACAGCACCATGCTGTCGATGAAGCCGTAGGTCGCCTCAGCCAGGGACTGCATCCGGCCGGGGACCATGGCGGCGCGCTGCATGGCGTAGACCATGAAGCCCACGATGAGCACGGCCGCGAAGATCATGTGCAGGTTGGATTGGGTGAAGCCGACCGATGCCCCGATCGGGCCCAGCGCCGTCTTCAGCTCGAACTGGCCGAGCGCGTCAATCGCGTTGCCTTCAGCCGCCACCGGGCACCTCTCCTGGCCTAGTCCCTGCGTACGCCCGTCCGGGGAGTGAACAGCCTGTACACGTTCATGATCCCCGCGGCGGCCCCCACGACGAAGAACAACAGGAAGAGCCAGGGCCAGGTGCCCAGCCAGCGGTCGAGACCGAAGCCGATCGCCACGCCGACGATCAGCGCGGAGACGACCTCCAGCCCGGCCCGCATGCCGAACCCCCATGGAGACGGGCCGGGCTTGCCACCCGCCTTGTCCGGCTTGTCCAGGCCACTGCGGGCCCGGGCTTCGGCCAGACGCTTAGCGAAAGCGTCCCGATCGTCCTGCACGGCTCCCTCCTGGGTTTCCCGCCGGAAGGCGAGGGTGGCTTATGGCGGCGCAGCAATGCTGTCAAGGCGAGTGGCGCCGCGCGCATCTAGCGCGCGGCGGTTTCGCCCAGGTCGCGCAGGAAGTCGCGCGACCATTGGCTGGCGCCGGCCGCGCGCAGAGTCTCGAAATCCCGCTGCCAGCGCCGGCGGCGTTCCGCCAGCCCCATGGTCAGCGCCTCGTCCAGTGCCTCGGCGATCTCGTCGGGGTCGTTCGGGTTCACGATCAGCGCGCCCTTCAACTCGCCCGCCGCGCCGGCGAAGCGCGACAGGACCAGCACGCCCGGATCCTCCTCGGACTGGGCAGAGATGAATTCCTTGGCCACCAGGTTCATCCCGTCGCGCAGCGGCGTGACCAGCCCGACGCGGGCGATGCGCAGGAAGCCGGCCAGCACGCTGCGCTGGATGGGCCGCGTGGTCCAGCGCAGCGGCACCCAGTCCACATCCGCGTATTCGCCGTTGATGCGGCCCACCAACTCGTCCAGCTGGCGGCGCAGCAGCTTGTAGTGTTTCACATCCGAGCGCGAGAGCGGCGCCGCCTGCAGGAAGGTGACCTTGGCGCGGTGCTCGGGGAAGCGGGCCAGCAGGTCGCCATAGCCTTCCAGCCGCTGCGGCAGGCCCTTGGTGTAGTCCAGCCGGTCCACGCCCAGGATGAGCTTGCGCCCCATCAGGCTTTCCTCGAAGCGCAGCACGTCGCGCCGGCGCACCGCCTTGGCGGCGGCACGCGCGAAGGCCTCGGCGTCGATGCCCACGGGATAGGCGTGCACGGGGCGATCCACACCCACCAGCGCCATTGCATCGCGCAGATGCGCCGCGTCCTCCTCGGTCTGCATGCCGATCAGGTCGAAGCCCGCCATGTCGCGCAGCAGCGCCTCGCTGCGCGGCAGGGCCGCGAACAGCGCCGGCGGCGGGAAGGGGACATGCAGGAAGAAGCCGATCTTCTGGCGCGCCCCGCGCGCGCGCAGCATCGCCCCCAGCGGGAACAGGTGGAGGTCATGCACCCAGATGACGTCATCCTCGCGCAGCAGCGGCCACAGCGCCTCGGCGAAGCGTTCGTTCACCGCGCGCCAGGCCTCCTCCTCCTCGCGGCGAAACTCGGCCAGGCCGAAGCGGTAGTGCAGCAGCGGCCACAGCGTGCCGTTGCAGAAGCCGCCGTAATAGAGGCGGTGCTCCTCCTCGGTCAGGTCGATCAGCGCCTGGCTGCGCAGCTTCATGCTCGCGGTCTTGAGTTCCCTGCTGTCCGAGATGTCGCCCGACCAGCCGAACCACAGCATCTCGGTGCGGCGCACCGCCTCCTCGAGCGCGACCGCCAGGCCGCCGGCGACGGCCGAGGTGCTGCGCAGCGGAGGCACGCGGTTCGAAACGATCACCAGCCGCGCCAAAACCCCTCCTCCCAGCTCCGAGAGAGCCGCATGGCTGACAGTATCAGACCCACCTGGGAATAGCTCTGGGGAAAGTTCCCCCACAGCGTGCCGTCGCGCGGGTCCACATCCTCGGCCAGCAGGCCGACATGGTTGCGCAGCGCCAGGATGCGCTCGAACAGCGCGCGGGCGTCGGCCTCGCGTCCGATCGCCTCCAGGGCATCCACCAGCCAGAAGGAGCACACCAGGAAGGCGGTCTCCGGCACGCCGAAGTCGTCGGCCTCGCTGTAGCGCAGCAGCAGCCCGTCGCGCATCAGGTCGCGCTCGATCGCCTCGACGGTCGCGACGAAGCGCGGGTCCGAGGGTGGCAGTAGGCCGATCTCGGGAAGCAGCAGCAGCGCCGCGTCCAGCCCCTCGCCGCCGAAAACCTCCTGCAGGCTGCCGCGCTCGGCGTTCCAGGCGCCCTCCAGTATGGCCTCGCGCAGGGTGTCGGCGCGGCGGTGCCAGTCCGCGGCCTCGTCCGCGAGGCCAAGCCGCCGCGCGATCCGGCCCAGCCGGTCCACCGCCGCCCAGCACATCGCGGCCGAGAAGGTGTGGATGCGTGCCTTGCCGCGATATTCCCAGATGCCGGCATCGGGGGTCAGCGCCGCGGCCTCCGCGGCTTCGCCCAGCGGCACCAGCCGGCGATACAGCGCCTCGTCGCCGGGCTGGGGCAGGCGTTCGTCGAAGAACATCATCGCCGCCGCCATCACCGCCGCGCCCCAGACGTCGTTCTGCACCTGCAGCGCCGCGGCGTTGCCCACGCGCACCGGCCCATGGCCCAGGAAGCCGGCCAGCGCCTCCGCCTTCCACTCGTGGATGGGTTCGTTGGGCACCAGCGGATAGACCGGCCGCAGCGGCCCGGGCTGCTCCAGCACCGCCGAGGTGATGTAGGCGATGTAGTGCTCCATGGTGCGCGTCGCACCCATGCGGTTCAGCGCCATCACCGTGAAATAGGCGTCGCGCAGCCAGCAGAAGCGGTAGTCCCAGTTGCGCTCCGTGTGCGGCGCCTCGGGGATGGAGGTGGTGAAGGCGGCGACGATGCCGCCGGTATCCTCCAGCGCGCAGAGCTTCAGCGTGATGGCGGCGCGGATCACCGCATGCTGCCATTCATAGGGCAGCGCCAGGCCGCGCACCCAGTTCTGCCAGTAGTCGGTGGTCTCCTCCTCGAACTCGCGCGCCAGGCGCACGACGCTGCCATTCACCGTTTCGTCCTGGCTGAAGATCAGCGCCATCGGGTGGTCCAGGGCGAATTCCGTCTCGCCCACCAGGAAGCCGAGCGGCGCGTCGGTGGTCACGCGCATCGCCCCGCCCGCGCCCGAGAAGCTCAGGTGGTTCGAGCCGGACAGCACGCGCGGCGTCTCCGCGCCCCAGGCGAAGCGCGGGCGGATGCGGATGCGGATGCGCGGGCGGCCGTGCAGCGGCTCGATGCGGCGCACCAGCATGGGCGGGCGGAACATGCGCCCGAAGCGGCGCAGCCGCGGCATGTGGTCGGTGATGCGCAGCGAATTGCCCTCGCTGTCGGTCAGCACCGTCTCCAGCACGGCGGTGTTGCGCCGGTAGGCCTGGTGGCTCTGCACGCGGCGGGTCAGCACCACGTCGGTGAAGCCGCCCTCGGGCTCATGGCCGTCCAGCAGGGCGCAGAACACCGGGTCGCCATCCATGCGCGGCCAGCACATCCAGGTGACTGCGCCCACGGGCGTGACCAGCGCCGAGACATTGCCGTTGCCCAGCGGCGCGAGGTCGAGCGGCTGGCGCATCAGCCGGCCCCCCGTTCCAGCCCCTCCGCCAGCGAGGCCAGCCAGGCCCGCACCTCGGCGGGGCCGCCGAAGGCGTCGGGCACCAGGAAGCCCATGCCGCCCAGCGCCTCGGCCGCCGCGATGCCGTCCTTGTCGGTGTCGTCATCGCCGATGAAGACCGGCATGCGGCCGGCGAAGGGGGGCTCGGCCATCAGGGCGCGTACGCCCACGCCCTTGTCCACGCCGCGCGGCCGCATCTCCCAGGCCATGGAGGCCTGCAGCACCTCGAAGGCCGGGTTTTCGCCCGCGAGGCTTTCCATGAAGGCGCGGGCCTCCTCGCCATGCTCGGGGGCGCGGCGGAAGTGCAGCACGAAGCCCACCGTCTTCGGTTCAAACAGCATGCCCGGGCGGGCGTCCACGAAATCCTGGGCGCGATCGCGCCAGGCGGGCAGGGGCTCGGGCAGCGGGCCGCGGCGGGCTTCCTCATCGGGGTGCAGGCGCAGCAGCGCGCCGTGCTCGACCGCGGCGGGCAGGCGCAGCGGTGCCAGGATGCGGTCTATGTCGTCCAGGCGCCGCCCGCTGACCACGGCCAGCGCGCCATCCAGGCCCTTGTGCAGCAGTGCCAGGTGCCGCGCCGTCGCGGGCTCCAGCACCACCGCATCCGGCGTCGGCGCGATGTCGAGCAATGTGCCGTCCAGGTCGAGCAGTAGAGCGGCGCGAGAGAGAACGTCACGCGGGCCGGGCAAGGCCCGCTTGGGGCTCATCGGCTTCGTCATGGTTCCAAACTACCGCATTTCGCCGCGGCGGCAACGCCGCGGCCTGCGCGATCATTTCGTGACGAAGGCCTTCTCCACCACATAGGTGCCGGGTTCGGCGTTGTTGCCCTCGGTGAAGCCGCGCGCCTCCAGCAGTGTCTTGCAGTCGGCGTTCATCGCCTCGCTGCCGCAGATCATCACGCGGTCATGCGCGGGGTCGAGGGCCGCGACCCCTGCCTCGCGCTCGGCCGCGCCGGTCTCGAGGCGGGTGGTGATGCGCCCGCGCAGGGGGAAGGGCTCGCGCGTCACGGCCGGCAGGTAGGTCAGCTTCGCGCGCACCATCTCGCCCAGCAGCTCATGGTCGGGCAGTTCCCGGGCGATGTAGTCGCGATAGGCCAGCTCCCGGACCTGGCGCGTGGTGTGGGCCAGGATGATGCGGTCGTAGCGGTCGTAGATATCGGGGTCGCGGATCAGCGACATGAAGGGCGCGAGGCCCGTGCCGGTGGCTAGCAGCCAGAGGTTGCGCCCGGGCAGCAGGTTCTCCGGTACCAGCGTGCCCACCGGCTTCTGGCCGATCAGCACCGCATCGCCCACGGCCAGGTGCTGCAGCCGCGAGGTCAGCGGCCCGTCGGGCACCTTGATGGACAGGAACTCCAGCTGCTCCTCCCAGGCGGGGCTGACCATGGAATAGGCGCGCACCAGCGGCTTGCCCTCCACCACAAGCCCGATCATGGCGAACTGGCCCGAGGTGAAGCGGAAGCTCGGGTTCCGGGTGCAGCGGAAGGAGAACAGCCGGTCGGTCCAGTGGTGCACCCAGGTCGCGTGCTCCAGGAAATAGCCCTTGGGCGCGGCGAGGGTGGGGGTAGCGGCGGGGGCGCTGTCGTTCATCTTGCGGTCCGGTCACTCTTCTGCCGGGTTTGTGGGGCGGCGGGCGCCGAGGCGCAAGCATCGGGCGTCGCGCGCATGGCCGCCTTGCGCGCGCGCAAGCCCTTCCGCAAGGATGGCGCATGGCCGAACACATCCCGCCCCGCGATCCCGACACCGACCCGCCGGTCGGCCCCCGGGTGGACCCAACGCCGCGCCCGCTGCCCGCGCGCATCCCGCACAAGGGGCGCAGCGTGGACCTCGAGCCGCTGCATCTGCGCCACGCCGCCGACCTCTGGACGGCCGCGCAGGCGGACCCCTCCGGCGCCTCCTGGGCCTATATGGGCTATGGCCCCTTCAAGGACGCCGACGCCATGCGCGGCTTCGTCGCGGGCTTCGCCGCCACCCACGATCCCATGGCCTTCGCCGTGCGCCCGCACCGGTCCGGCACGGTGGATGGCTGGCTGACGCTGATGGAGATCCACCCCGCCCACGCCCATATCGAGATCGGCAACATCTGGTTCAGCCCGCGCATGCAGCGCAGCCGCGCCGCCACCGAGGCGGTGTTCCTGCTGATGCGCCATGTCATGGACGACCTGGGCTACCGGCGCCTCACCTGGAAGTGCAACGCGCTGAACGCGCCCTCCCGCGCCGCCGCCGCGCGCTACGGCTTC
>SKWC01000180.1 GCA_007129145.1 Rubritepida sp. | reverse complement strand
GCGGCCACCAGCCCCGCGACCTTGGTGGTGATGATCACCGCCTCGCGCGCGCGCACGGTGCCCACGCTCTCGATGCGCTCCACCACCTCGCCCTGGCGGACGGGGGCCACGGTCACCGCCACCGGCCCGCCGCCACCGGGGGGACCCCCGCGCCCGGCCTGCGGCGCGGGCGCTTCCAGCCCCATGAGCGCGAGCGGTCGCGGCAGGCCCCAGCTGTCCGCCTGGACATGCCACAAGAAGGCGCCGCCGCCGATGAGGGCGAGCGCGCCGAGCTGCCACAAGGCTCGCATGGGACCTCGGAGATGTTCCACATCATGATTGGGCCCGGCTTCCGACCATCGCAAGGGCGGAGCGGCGCCAGCGTTACGATTCCTCACCAAAGCGGGAAGCAGCCCCGCCCACCCATGGAAGCGCCATCTCAGCCGCCCCATATGGCAATATGGAGCATCGCACCACCACGGGAGCCGCCGATGCGCGCGATCTTCGTCCTGATCAAATGCGAGATGGGCCAAGCCTACCGCGTGGCCCGCGAGATGGCGGACTGCATCCCCGAATTGTCGGAAATGCATTCGATCTCAGGCCAGTACGACCTGCTTGGGAAGTTCTACCTGGAGCCCGACCGCGACATCGGCCTGTTCGTGGTGGACAAGGTACAGGGCGTGCCGGGGGTCAAGGACACCTACACGCTGCAGACGTTCAATGCCTTCTCGGGCAACGCTTTCTCGGGCGGCGGCGACTGAAGCCGCCCCCGGCACCACATCAAGGCGGGCGACGCCACAAAGCGGCCATCCCCCCGCCGCCCGCATGGGTGAAAACCGGCGGCAAGGAGAATAGCCATGAAGAGACTGTTCACGGCGCTCATGCTGACTGGGCTGCTGGGCTTCACGGCCTGCACCGACCAGTATGGCCGACCCGACCCGGTGGCCACCGCGCTGGTCGGCGCAGGGGTGGGTGCTGCGGCGGGGCTTGCCATCGGCGCTGCCAGCCAGCCGCGGGTGCGCAACCACCACTACTATCGGCCGGCGCCGCGGGCCAGCTACCGCCGCGGCTACTACCAGCAGCCGCGGTACTATCAGCAGCCGCGGGGCTACTACCGGCAGCCGCGCTACCACTACCGCCGCTGGTAGGGCCCGACCATCACCGGCGCTGGCTGGGGCCTCAGCCGAAGCCGAGGAACCCCTCCATCGCGCTGATCGGCGGCGCGGCAGCCAGCGCCGCGAGGTTGGGCCTGGGGCGACCCAGCTCGGCGTCGCCGGCGAAGGCCTCCTCCAGCGCGGCCGCGACCCCCAGCACCATCGCATCGCCGCCGCGCGGGCCCACGATCTGCAGCCCGAAGGGGAAGCCCTTCTCATCCAGGCCCACCGGCAGGCTGATGCAGGGGTGCCCCGTCAGCGTGACGTAGTAGGCCAGCGCCAGCCAGTGGAAGTAGGTCCGGGTGGGCTGGCCGTCGATCTCGCTGGGGAACAGCTCGCGCCAGGGGCGCGGGCTGATCGCGATGGCCGGCGTGATCAGCACGTCGTGATCGTCGAAGAAGCGCTGGAAATGGCGGTAGATCGCGGTCTGCAACGAGGCCGCGCGCGCCTGGTGCTCCAGCGTGTAGCCCAGCCCCTCCTCGACATTGGCGATGATGTTGGGCCCGCATTGGTCGGGCGTCTCGCGCACCTTCTTCAGGTGCGCCGCCAGCGCGCCCGAGGCGCGCAGCACCTCGAAGGCCTCGTCGCCGCCGGTCACATCGGGCGTGGCGGCCTCGACCCGGCCGAACAGCCCGCCGCAGGCGTCCACGATGCGGCGGAACTTGCGCCGCACCACGCCCTCGACCAGCGCCTGGCCGAAATCCTCGGTGGCGGCGAGGCGCAGGCTGGAGAGGTCCGGCAGGCGCGGCGGCCAGTAGATCCAGGGCTGCCCGCGCACCGCCCGGTCGGGCAGGGTGTAGGACAGCGGGTCCATCTTGTGGTCATCCGCCATGGCCGACAGCATCAGGCACAGGTCCGGCACGTCGCGCGCCATCGGCCCCAGCACGGACAGCGGGTTCCAGCCATGGCCGCGCCGTTCCCCCGGCACCACCCCCGGCGAGGGCCGGTAGCCCACGATGCCGCAGAAGGCGGCGGGGTTGCGCAGCGACCCCCCGGTGTCCGAGCCCGAGGCCAGCGGCACCATGTCGCAGGCCAGCGCCACCGCCGAACCGCCCGAGGACCCAGCCGCGCTGTGCGCCGGGTTGAAGGGGTTGCCGGTCGCGCCATAGACGGTGTTGCGGGTGTTCGCGCCCAGGCCGAATTCCGGGACGTTGGTCTTGCCCAGCACGATGCCGCCCGCCGCGCGCAGCGCAGTCACCATGATCTCGTCACGGTCGGGGACATGCTGGGCAAACAGCGGGCTGCCCCAGGTGGTGCGCAGCCCCTTCGTCTCCTCCAGGTCCTTGATGCCCAGCGGCAGGCCATGCAGAGCGCCCAGCGCAACGCCGCGCATCACGGCCGCCTCGGCCTTGCGGGCGCCGGCGCGGGCGGTGTCCGCATCCATCGCGGTCATGGCGTTGACCGCGGGGTTGATGGCCTCGATCCGGCGCAGGCAGGATTCCAGCAATTCCACCGGGGAAAGGCGCTTCTGGCCGATCAGCCGCCGCGCGACGCGGGCGGGAAGTTCGCAGGCTTCGGTCATGGTGGGGATTCTCTCCTGCTCAATAGCCGATGACGCAGCCGTCCTTGCGCGGGTCGCTGCCGCCGATCAGGCAGCCGCGGGCGCGGTCGATGACGATGGCCTGGCCGCCGCCATGCGGCTTGTCCCAGGGGATGGGCGCGTGGCCCAGCCCGGCGAGGCCCTCGGTGATGGCGGGCGGCAGGCCGCGCTCCATCTGGATCTGGCCATCGCGCGGGAACAGGCGCGGCGCGTCCAGCGCCTCCTGCACATCCATCCCGAACTCGAACATGTTGCTGAGCAGCAGCGACTGGCCCATCGGCTGGAAATGCCCGCCCATCACGCCGAAGGGCATCAGCGCCTGGCCGTCCTGCATCGCCATGCCGGGGATGATGGTGTGCATCGGCCGCTTGCGCGGCGCGATGCAGTTCGGATGCCCCTCCTGCAGGCGGAAGCCGTAGCCGCGGTTGTGCAGCAGCGCGCCGCTGTCCTCCGCCAGGATGCCGGAGCCGAAGCTCTCGAACAGCGAGTTGATGAAGGAGCACGCATTGCCCTCCTCATCCACCACGCAGAGATAGACGGTGTCGGCATGCACCGGGAACAGCGCCTCGCCGGCCGGCGGCAGTTCCGCCATGGCCCGGCCTTCGCGGATGCCGGCCGCCAGCGCCTGCAGGTAGGAATCCGACAGCAGGTGGCCGACCGGCACCTCGACCTGGGCGGGGTCGGCCACGAAGGCGTCGCGGTCGCGATAGGCCAGCCGGGCGGCCTCGATGTGGCGGTGCAGCCGCGTGAGGCCCATCGCCCCGCCCTCGGGCGGGGGGAAGCGCTCCAGCATGCCAAGGATCATCAGCGTGATGATGCCGGTGCCGTTGGGCGGGCACTGGAAGATGTCGAGGCCGCGCCAGCGCCGCTGGATCGGCTCGACGAATTCGGCGCCCAGCAGGCTGTCCGCGAAGTCGGCCTCGGTGTGCAGCCCGCCCAGCGCGCGCAGGGTCGCCACCATGTCGGCCGCCACCGGCCCTTCGTAGAAGCCGCGCGCGCCATCCTTGGCGATGGCGCGCAGCGTGGCGGCCAGGGCGGGGAAGCGCATGCGCTCACCCATGGCGGGCGGGCGGCCGCCGGGCAGGTAGTGCCGCGCCGTGGCCGGGTGCTGGCCGAGCTTGCCCTGCGCCTCGCGCCAGTCATGCGCCACCCGCGCATGCACGAAGAAGCCCTCCTCGGCGGCGCGGATCGCCGGCTGCAGCAGGAAGCCGAGTTCCTTGCGCCCGAAGGCGGCGTTCAGCGTCTGCCAGGCCGACACGGCGCCCGGGATG
Organism: Rubritepida sp.; assembly: GCA_007129145.1. Classification (GTDB taxonomy): domain Bacteria; phylum Pseudomonadota; class Alphaproteobacteria; order Acetobacterales; family Acetobacteraceae; genus Roseococcus. The sequence continues at coordinate 17,293 of SKWC01000180.1, read as the reverse complement.
GTCACCGAATGCGGCGAGAGCGGCTGCATGGCGCTCAGCCCCGCGCCGCGCAGCGCCTCGGGCGTGGCGGCGGCCGGCGCGCGGCCCGATCCGTTCAGCGCGATGACCTGCCCCGTGCCGGCCGGGGCGTAGAGGCAGAAGCAGTCGCCGCCGATGCCCGTGCTCTGCGGCTCGATCACGCCGAGCATGGCGGCGGCGGCGATGGCGCCGTCCAGCGCATTGCCGCCGGCCTTCAACACCTCGACGGCGGCCAGCGAGGCGGCGGGCATGGAGGTGGCGGCCATGCCGCGCCCCGCGATCACGGGGCTGCGTCCGGGCAGGTGGAAGTCGCGCATGGCCTGGGTCCTCCGGCGGAAGTCGTTGCATTAATGTGCCGCAACCTTCGCTCCACGGATAGCCGCCCCGGTTGCATGCCGCCCCCCTCTCCCGCGCGGCCCCGAAATCCGCTAGCGGCGATGCCATGACCGACAGCATCACCATGGACGATTTCCTGCGGCTCGACATCCGCGTGGGCACGGTGGTGGACGCCCAGCCCTTCCCCGAGGCGCGCAAGCCGGCGATCCGGCTGTGGGTGGACTTCGGCCCGGGGCTGGGCGTGAAGCGCTCCTCGGCGCAGCTCACGGTGCACTACAGCCCGGACCGGCTGATCGGGCGGCAGGTGCTGGCGGTGGTGAACTTCCCGCCGCGGCGCATCGGCCCCTTCGAGAGCGAGGTGCTGGTGCTGGGCCTGCCCGACGAGAATGGCGCGGTGGTGCTGCTGCGCCCGGATTTCCCGGTCCCGAACGGCGGCAGGATGCATTGAGATGGCGCAGCGCTACTTCACCGTGGGCTGGGAACAGCTGCACCGCGACGCGAAGGCCCTGGCGTGGCGGCTGATCGAGCGCGGCCCCTTCCAGGGGGTGGTCGCGATCACCCGCGGCGGGCTCATCCCGGCCGCCATCATCGCGCGCGAGCTGGAATGCCGCGTCATCGAGACGGTCAGCATCCTGACCTATGACGAGGAGACGCGCGGCGAGCCCCGCGTCGCCAAGCCCCCCGCCGCCGCGGCCGATGGAACGGGTTGGCTGGTCGTGGATGATCTGGTGGACACCGGCACCACCGCGAAGCTGGTGCGCGCCATGCTGCCCGGCGCGCATTTCGCCACCATCTACGCCAAGCCCGCCGGCAAGCCCCTCGTGGACAGCTTCGTGACCGAGGTCAGCCAGGACACCTGGATCCTGTTCCCCTGGGACACCGAGGCGCAGTTCATCCCGCCGATCGCGAAGGGGGTGGCAGCAAGATAGGCGTGCTGTTCTCGCGCACCGCCAGCACCTTGTCCACACGGCGGCCGTCCATGTCCACGATCTCGAAGCGCCAGCCGGAATGGGCGATACGGTCGCCCTCCTTCGGCACGCGCAGCAGCAGCGCGATCATCAGACCCGCCACGGTGTGATACTGCGCCGCCGCGGGCGGCGGCTCGAAGCCCTTCAACCGGCCGCGCAGCTCATCGAGCGGCATCATGCCGTCCAGCAGCACCGAGCCGTCGTAGCGGACCAGCGTTCCCGCCTTCTCCGAGGCGGGCGCGGGGCCGAGTTCTCCCACGATGGCCTCGAGCAGGTCGGACGCCGTCACCACCCCCTCGAAGCTGCCGTATTCGTCGAGCACCAGCGCGATGCCCACCGCATCGGCGCGCAGCCGCTCCATGGCATCCAGCGCGGGCAGGGTGTCGGGCAGGATCGCGGGCTGGCGCAGCACGGAAGCGAGGTTGAGCGGCGCGCCGGCCAGCATCTGGTCCAGCAGGTCCTTCGCGGCCACCACCCCCAGCACATGGTCCATGCGGCGGTCGGTCACCACGAAGCGGGTGTGCGGGGCGGAGCGCAGCCGCGCCACCAGGTCCTCGCGCGGGGCGTCGGCGGCGATCCAGGCCACCTCGGGGCGCGGCGTCATCAGCGCCCGCACCGGCCGGTCCGCCAGGCGCAGCACGCGCTCGATCATCTGCCGCTCATTGGGCTGCAGCGCGCCGGCCTGCACGCCCTCGGCCAGCACCGCCTTCACCTCCTCGGTGGTGACGCCGTGCGGGACGGCCTCGCGACGGCCGATCAGGCGCAGCACCGCGGCCGATGCGCAGGAGAGCAGCCAGATCACCGGCGCGGCGACGCGCCCGACCAGCACCAGCAGCGGCGCGAGCGCGGCGGCCCAGCGCTCGGGTTGGCGCAGCGCCATCTGCTTGGGCACGAGTTCGCCCAGGATCATGTTCAGCGCGGTGATGCACAGCACCACGATCGCGAAGGCGATGGCCTCGCCCAGGCCGAGCAGGAAGGGCAGCCGGTCGAGCAGCACGCCCAGCGGCCCCGCCAGGGAGGTGGCGCCGATCGCGCCGGCGAGGATGCCGACGAGCGTGATGCCGATCTGCACCGTGGGCAGGAAGCGCTGGGGCGCGTCCTGCAGCGCGATGGCCTCGGCCGCGCCGCGCTGGCCCTGGCGCTGCAGCGCGAGCAGCCGCGAGCGCCGCGCCGAGACCACGGCGAGTTCCGCCATGGCGAAGACGCCGTTGACCAGCGCCAGCAGCAGCACCAGCAGCCATTCCCAAGGGAAGTCCATGCGTTGCGTATAGAGCAGAGGCGCACGCACGGGTATTGCCCAGCCCCCTTGCCAGGGCATGCGGCTTGCGGCTGATGTGCGGGGCATGGACGCCGCCGCCTCTCGCCTCATGTGGATTCTGGGCCTTGCCGGGTTGCTGCCCTTCGCGGCGGCCGCGCTGGGGGTGGTGCTCGCGCCCGAACACTGGAGCGGCGTGGCGCGCGGGGCGCTGATCGCCTATGGCGCGGTCATCCTGTCCTTCCTGGGCGCGGTGCATTGGGGGCTGGCGCTGCGCGCCCCGCCGCAGGAAGCCTGGGCCACGCCCTGGCGGCTGGGCCTGGGCGTGCTGCCCTCGCTGGGGGCCTGGGCGGCGATGCTGCTGTTCGAGACCGCCGCGCTGCCGCTGCTGGCGGGCGGCGTGCTGCTGACGGCCGCGCTTGAGCAGACGGCGGCGCGGCATGGCCTGGTCCCCGCGGACTACATGCGGCTGCGCTGGGTGCTCTCGGTGGGCGCGGCGATCTGCCTGGCAGTGCCCCTGCTGGGCTGACGCCGCGAAGAGTGTTTTTTAGGTATTGTCTCGCAGAACGAGACGGATTAATGGTTCCTTCAGATTTTGCGAGGGAGCCGCCCCATGTCCGGGATGCCAAGCAGCGCACAAATCCTGCCCTTCCCGGCCGAGCGCCGCGCCGAGGACCGCCTGCAGGCGGCGTTGCGCAGCCTGGAGAACGCCCTGGATGAGCAGCGGGATGCGATGACGGAGTTCCGCGCCCATCTCGGCGCGCTGGGCGGCGCGGTGGCGGAACTCGAGGACAGCCTGCACCGCTACCGCGGGCGGCTCGCCGCCACCCATGCGGATGTGCTGGCCACACGGCAGCAGGCGCTGCGCCTCGAGGCCATCGCGGAAGGGTGGTTGAGCCGGACCCGCGTCGGCGCGCGCTGAACCGGACGCGCGTCCGCGCGCTGAACCGCCGCGCCCTTGCGGGGGTGGCGCATTCGGGCTGACCTTGCGCGAAAGCTTCCGGACCGCGCCGCATGACCCAGCCCCTGATCCTCGACACCCATATAGACATCCGCTGGCCCGACCCGCCGGACTGGCTGGGCGCGACGGATCGCTGCGTGGACCTGCCCAAGATGCGCGCGGGCGGCATGGCGGCCGCGGTGTTCATCGCCTACACGCCGCAGGGCCCGCGCGACCATGCCGGCCACGCCGCGGCCGCCGCCCGCGCCGATGCCATGCTGCGCCACATCCGCGGCCGCGCCGATGGCCGCGCCACACGCTTCTGCGACACTCCCGACGCGCTGGAGGCCGCCTTCGCCGCCGGCATCCCGGCCGTACTCTCGGCGGTCGAGAATGGCTACGCCATGGGCCATGACCTGGGGCGCATCGCCGCCTGGCGGCGGCTGGGGGCCATCTACCTCACCATCACCCATGACGGGCACAATGCCCTGTCCGACAGCGCCCGCCCCCGGGCCGAGCTCGGCGATGGGGCGCAGGAGCATGGCGGGCTGTCGGCGCTGGGCCGCGCCGCGCTGGCCGAGATGAACCGGGTCGGGCTGATGGCCGATTGCGCCCATGTCGCGCGGGCGGGGATGCTGCAGGCCTGCGAAATATCCCGCGCGCCGGTCGCGGTGACGCACACGGCCTGCGCCGCACTCTGCGCGCATCCGCGCAACCTCGACGACGAGCAACTGGACGCGCTGCGCGCCTGCGGCGGGATCGCCCAGGTCACCGCCGTGTCGCATTTCCTCCGCGCCGGCGCGGGCAGCCAGGCTGCGCCGCGCGCCACGGTGGCCGACCTCGTGGACCATGTGGAGCATGCGGTGCGCCGCATCGGCCTCGACCACGTCGGCATCTCCTCGGATTTCGACGGCGGCGGCGGGGTGGAGGGCTGGCGCAATGCCGGCGAGACGGCGAACGTCACCGCCGAACTGGCGCGCCGCGGCTATGGCCCGCGCGAGATCGGGCTGCTGTGGTCGGGCAACTTCCTGCGGGTATGGCGCCAGGTTCTCCGCAACATGAACTGACCGCAACGGCTTGCGCTACCGTTACGACGTCTTGCGCGGCGGCGCGCGGCGTGCATATGCACCCCCCGACACAGAGCTGGGGGATATGGCCTGATGCGCCTTGCGGTCCTGAAGGAGACGAAGCCCGGCGAGAGCCGCGTGGCGGCGACGCCCGAGACGGTCAAGAAGCTCATCGCGCTCGGGCTCGATGTGACCGTTCAGCAGGGGGCGGGCCACGCCTCCGGCATGCCCGATGCCGAATACGAGGCAGCGGGCGCGACGCTGGCCGCCGATGCCGCCGCCGCGCTGGAAGGTGCCGGCATCGTCTTCGCGGTGCGCGCGCCGGAAGCGCCGCTGCCGCGCGGCGCGCTGCTGATCGGCACGCTGCAGGCCGATGCCGGGGCCGCGCAGGCCTTCGCCGACGCCGGCGTGGATGCCTGCGCCATGGAGCTGCTGCCGCGCATCACCCGCGCGCAGAGCATGGACGTGCTGTCCTCGCAGGCGAATCTCGCGGGCTACCGCGCCGTCGTCGAATCCGCGGGCGCCTTCGACCGCGGCTTTCCCATGCTGATGACCGCGGCCGGCACGGTTCCCGCCGCCAATGTCTTCGTGATGGGCGCCGGCGTGGCGGGGCTGCAGGCCATCGCCACCGCCCGCCGCCTGGGCGGGCGCGTCTCGGCCACCGATGTGCGCCCCGCCGCCAAGGAGGAGATCAAGTCGCTGGGCGCCAGCTTCGTCGGCTATGAGGACGAGGAGAGCAAGGCCGCCCAGACCACCGGCGGCTACGCCAAGCAGCTCTCGGCCGAGTTCTATGCGAAGCAGGCCGAGGTGGTGGCCGCGCACATCGCCAAGCAGGACGTCGTGATCTGCACCGCGCTGGTGCAGGGCCGCCGCGCGCCGACGCTGGTGACCGAGGCGATGGTGGCCAGCATGAAGCCGGGCAGCGTGATCGTGGACATCGCCGCCGACGCCGGCGGCAACTGCGCCATGACCCGCCCGGGCGAGCTGCATGTGACGGACAATGGCGTGAAGATCCTGGGCTACACCAACTGGCCCGGCCGCATCCCCGCCGCCGCCAGCGCCCTCTATTCGCGCAACCTGCTGACCTTCCTGTCCACCTTCTGGGACAAGGAGGCGAAGGCGCCGAAGCTCAACCCCGAGGATGAGATCGTGGAGGGCGTCGCGCTGACCCGCGGCGGCGCCGTGGTCCACAAGATGTTCGCCCCCGCGGCCTGAACGGAGACCCCCGATGAGCACCCAGACGGAACTGGCCACCCAGGCCTCCGACCTCGCGGCGCGCGCCGCGGAACTGGCCGCCTTCGCGCAGCGCATGGCCGAGGCGGCCGAGCCGGTGGCGCAGATGGCCAACCCCTTCCTCATGCTGCTGACCATTTTCCTGCTGGCCTGCTTCGTGGGCTACTATGTGGTCTGGAGCGTGACGCCCGCGCTGCACTCCCCGCTGATGGGCGTGACCAACGCGATCTCCTCGGTCATCGTGGTGGGCGGCATCATGGCCGCCGCCGCGGCCGACAGCAGCCTGGCCCGCTTCTTCGGCGTGGCCGCGGTGCTGCTGGCCTCGGTGAACATCTTCGGCGGCTTCCTGGTCACGCGCCGAATGCTGTCCATGTTCCAGAAGAAGAAGGGCTGAGCGCGCCATGCTGACCATCGCAACGCTCGCCTATCTGGCGGCTTCCGTCCTGTTCATCCTGGCCCTGCGCGGCCTCTCGCACCCCGAGACGTCGCGCCAGGGCCTGCAATACGGCATGATCGGCATGGGGGTGGCGGTGCTCGCCACCATGCTGAATTCGGGCATGGATTTCGGCGGCTTCGTGCTGATCGTGCTGGCCATCGCGGTCGGCGGCTCCATCGGCACGGTGATCGCCCAGCGCATCCAGATGACCGCCCTGCCCCAGCTCGTGGCGGCCTTCCACAGCCTGGTGGGCATGGCCGCCGTCTTCGTCGCCGCCGCCGCCCTCTACAGCCCGCAGAGCTTCGGCATCGGCGAGCCGGGGAACATCAAGACCGTCTCCCTGATCGAGATGTCCATCGGCCTCGCCATCGGCGCCATCACCTTCTCGGGCTCGGTCATCGCCTTCCTGAAGCTGGACGGGCGGATGTCGGGCTCGCCCATCATCTTCAACGGGCAGCACAAGCTGAACCTGGGCCTGGCCATCGCCATCCTGGTGCTGACCTTCATCTTCGTGCTGACCGGCTCGCCCTTCCTGTTCTGGGTGATCGCGATCCTGGCGCTGGTGCTGGGCGTGCTGATCATCATCCCGATCGGCGGCGCCGACATGCCGGTGGTCGTGTCCATGCTGAACAGCTACTCGGGCTGGGCGGCGGCGGGCATCGGCTTCACCATCGGCAACCTGCTGCTGATTGTCACCGGCGCGCTGGTGGGTGCTGCGGGCGCCATCCTCTCCTACATCATGTGCAAGGGGATGAACCGCAGCATCATCAACGTGCTGCTGGGCGGCTTCGGCGGCGAGGGCACCACGGCCGCCGCGGGCGACGGGGCCGAGCGCGCGCCGGTGAAGGCGGGCAGCCCCGAGGACGCGGCCTTCATCATGAAGAACGCCTCCAAGATCATCGTGGTGCCAGGCTATGGCATGGCGGTGGCGCAGGCCCAGCAGGTGCTGCGCGAGATGGCGGACCTGCTGAAGAAGGAAGGCGTGGACATCAAATACGCCATCCATCCCGTCGCGGGCCGCATGCCGGGGCACATGAACGTGCTGCTGGCCGAGGCCAACGTGCCCTATGACGAGGTGTTCGAGCTCGAGGAGATCAACGCCGAGTTCGCCGACGCCGACGTGGCCTTCGTGATCGGCGCGAATGACGTGACCAACCCGGCCGCCAAGACCGACAAGTCCTCGGCCATCTACGGCATGCCCATCCTGGATGTGGAGCGCGCCAAGACCGTGTTCTTCATCAAGCGTGGCATGGCGTCGGGCTATGCCGGCGTCGAGAACGAGCTGTTCTTCCGCCCGAACACCATGATGCTGTTCGGCGATGCGAAGAAGGTCACGCAGGAGATCGTGCAGTCGCTGCAGAAGTAGCGGCTGCCGACTTCCGCCCGGGGGTACTCCCCCCGGGCTTTCCCGTCCGCTCAGAAGGAGCGGCGCAAACCCACCGCGATGTAGTTCGAGCCCGCGCTTTGCGGTGCCAGGACGCCATAGGCGCCCGAACGGTGGTGGATGCGCGACAGCACCGACCATGGGCCGAGGCTGTCGTGGGTGAACTCGACCTCGGCAAGCAGGTGGAACTGCAGCGGGTAGTTGTCCTGGCCCCGAACGCCATTCCGGCCCAGTTCGAAACGCGGCCGCCCGAGGGCATAGGACAGGCCCGCCCCGAAGGCGAGGTTGATGCCGATGCCAGCGCCGGGCCTGATCTGGCCGGTGCGGCCCACCAGCGCCGCGGCGACCTCCCAATGGTCCTGCCGTCCCAGATGGCGCAGCAGGCTCGTGTCCAGCTCCAGGCTGTTCCCGCGCAGCGTGCCGATCAGCGGCAGGGGCAGGTCGTAGGAGCGGATCAGCGTCCGCGTGACGCCGAGCCCGACGTAATAGCTCCGCTCGAAGCGCAGCCTACCGGTCACGGTCTGGACCGGGATATCCAGGATGCGGCTGTCCGCCCATTGCGCCCCATAGACGCTGACCTGCCAGTCCCGCTCGCGGCTCGCCTCTGCACTGGCCACGGCTGGCCAAGCGACACCCAGCGCCAACCCAGTCAGGAGGAGAGCACGGCAGCAGCGTGTCATTGGATCTGTCTCTTTGTGGATTTGTTACGGTATGTTCAGCTTGCCATAGGGTCAAGCCGCGCTCCGGCTTGAACCGCCGCCAGCATTGCCCCCGTGGTCCTCACGCCCTGCGCGGGCGCAGCATCCGGTCACCGCGCAGGAATTCGAACGAAATCGGATGGCCCGCGCTGACGCGCTCGGGCAGGGCGACGCGGATCTCGGCCTCGTCAATCTCGCAGGCGACACCCGGCACGGTGGGCACGCACTCATACAGCATCCGCAGCTCCTGCCCCGGCTCCGGCGCCGATGTCAGGATCACCGCGAAATACCAGATGGGGCGGTCGTTGAAGATGACCCGGTTCAGGATGAGCAGCGGGTCCATGCTCAGCACCCGCAGGATGTCGTAGTGCTGCAACCCCTCGACCGTGCCGTAGATGACGATGGCGCGGCTGCGCAGCACCTCGTTCTCGGCCTGCAGCGCCGACACCTGCTCGCGCAGTTGAGCCATCTGGCCGCCGTGCTCGGCCGCGGCGCTGCGCAGCCCGTCCACCACGCGGTTGAACTCGGCGGTTTCCTTGTAGATCCAGAAGCCACCCGCCGCGAGCGTCAGCACCGCCGCGAGATATCGCGTGACGCGCAGATAATCCGCGTATTCCTTGACGATCTTCTGCTGCGCGACGGGGTCGGCGCCGGATTGCAGAAGCCCGTTGCGCACGAACCAGAAGACAAGCGCGGGCGCGGCGAACAGGACCAGAAGCGCGAGGGCGAAGACGCCGTCGCGCGCCGTGAAGGCGCTGATGTTGCCCGCGGCATCCGCAAGGGCCGAGAGATCGGCTGCGTTCATCGCACGCTCCCGCGCATGGATCCCCAGGGGCTGGGGCAGGTGCAGGGGCTGCCCGGCGGCAGGCGTTCGGCCAGGCGGCAGGAGCCAAGTGGCGTGACGCAGAGTGCCATGGGCACCACGGGCCGCGGGGCCGGCTGCGAAGCAGGGGGCGGGCGGAGGCTGCGGGTGCCAGGCGGCTGCGGCTCGGGCCGCGTCGCCTCATCGGATGGCGTCCGGTCAGGCGCGGGCCGCGGCCGCGGGCCACACAGCCGCATGATCTCCCAGGCGGGGAAACCGCGGCGTTCCATTTCCAGGCGCTGAAATTCGGTGCAGGCCTGCGCCGCAGCCTCCCCACCCGTCAGCAGCCAGGGAGTCGCGCACAGCAGCAGGAAGGACCAGCGCGCAGCAGGCACGGACACCACCCCCCGTCATCGAACGGGGCGAGCATCGGCTTCCGGCCTGTCATGGGCAAGGGAAAACCACGCGGGTCGCGCGGTTCAGAAGCCCTCGCGCTCGAGACGCTTGCGCTCGACCTTGCGGGCGCGGCGCACAGCCTCGGCGGCCTCACGCGCACGGCGCTCCGACGGCTTCTCATAGTGCCGGCGCAGCTTCATCTCGCGGAACACACCTTCGCGCTGCAGCTTCTTCTTGAGCGCCTTCAGCGCCTGATCGACATTGTTGTCCCGGACGACGACTTGCACGCGGGCATCTCTCCTTGGGGCTGGATTCGCGGAACGAAAAAAGGGGCCGACGGCGTCACACGCCCCGTGCCTCACCTCCATTTACCAAGACCGCGCATCCATGCCAAGCCCTTTCCGTGGCGCGCGAAGAGGCCACCTGTGCGAGCGGGAGAAGAAGTGACCATGGCGCTGCTGAAGATCGCCCGCATGGGGCATCCGGTACTGCTTGGACAGGCGGCCCCGGTGGCCGATCCGACCGCGCCCGACATGCGCCGCCTGGTGGCCGACATGGCGGAGACGCTGCTCGACTCGGGCGGCATCGGCCTGGCCGCGCCGCAGGTGCATGTGCCGCTGCGCCTGTTCCTCTGGCGCGACGCCGACCGCCTGCGCGTCCTGTTCAACCCCGAGATCATCCCTCTGGACGACATGCTCGAACTGGGCTGGGAGGGCTGCCTGTCCATTCCCGGCCTGCGCGGGCAGGTGCCGCGCCACGCCCGCGTGGCCTGGCGCGGCTTCGACCAGCATGGCGCGCCGGTGGAGGGCGAGGCCAGCGGCCTCGGCGCGCGCGTGCTGCAGCACGAGAATGACCATCTCGACGGCATCTTCTATCTGATGCGCATGGAGGATCTTTCGATGCTTGGCTTCACCGAGGAACTCGCCCGCGCCGAGGCCGCGCGCGATGAGTGAGGACGCGCTGATCGAGGCCGCCGTGCGGCGGGCCGAGACCGAGGGCTGGACGCAGGAGACCCTGCGCCGGGCGCTCGAGGATACCGGCGAGCCGCCGGACATGCTGGCCAGCGCCTTCCCCGGCGGCGTGACCGGGGCCATCGAGGCCTGGTGCGCCCTAGTGGACCGCCGCATGGAGGAAGCCGCCCTGGCCGAGGACATCTCCGGGCTTCGCACGCCGGAGCGCATCCGCGCGGTGGTTGCCCTGCGCCTCGCACTGGTCGAGCCGCATCGCGAGGCGCTGCGCGCCGCCATGGCGCTGCTCAGCCTGCCCTGGAACCTGCCGGTGGCCGCGCGCTGCACCGCACGCAGCGTCTCGGCGATCTGGTATGCCGCGGGCGACCGGTCGAGCGACTTCTCCTGGTACACGCGCCGCGCCACCCTGGCCGCCATCTATGCGGCCACGCTTGCCTATTGGCTGCGCCCGACCGCGCCAGACATCGAATCGGCGCTGGAGTTCCTGGACCGCAGGCTGGCAGATTTGCCACGACCCGCGCCAAAGCCCTCGGCGGCATGAATGAAGCGTCGCATCCTTTCGCGAAAGCCGCTAAGCAACCCAAGAGGTGCGTGGTGGTTCATCCGGGGGGCGGATGACATCTGGGCCGCGCCCATATCCTGAACGGGGGAATGCGCATGACGCGCAAGAACATGCTTCTCGGCGGAGTCCTGGCTGCGGTGGCGTTTCCGGGGCTGGCCCTTGGGAATTGCCTGCGCCCGGCCGAGGCAACCGCCTTCGACGTGCGCGCGCTGCAAAGCCAGCTGATGGTGGTGGCGCTGTCCTGCCAGCAGCATGACGCCTACAACGCCTTCGTGACGCGCTTCCAGCCGCAGCTTGGCCAGGCGCACACGCAGGTGACGGCGCATTTCCGCCGCGTCGCGGGGCGGCAGAGCCAGCGGGCGATGGACCAGTACATCACCAACCTGGCCAACAACCACATGCAGGAAGGCATCAGGCAGGGCTCGCATTTCTGCCAGAACCAGATGCCGCTGTTCCAGCAGGCCATGCAGGCGCGCGACCTGAACGACCTCGCGCGGATCTCCACCCAGGCGGGGCTGGCGCAGCCACTGACCTATGGCGCCTGCCTCCCGGCGGGCCAGCGCCAGGCCGACGCGCGGCGCTGAACGCAACAATCACTTCCCCCGGGGGGGGGTGGGGTGCAAGGGCGGCCTTCGGGCCGCCTTTTTTGTGCGCGCTGCCTTCGCACCCATCGGCGACGGGCGCCCAACGAAAAAGGGGCGGCCCGAAGGCCGCCCCCGATCGAGACCGTTGAAGCCCGTCCTGCTCAGCGCAGGACGATCTCCACGCGGCGGTTCTGCGGCTCGCGCACGCCCTGGGCGGTCGGGACCAGCGGGCGGTCGAAGCCGAAGCCCTGCACGGTGATCTCGTCGCGGCTGATGCCACGCGCCACCAGCTCGTTCGCCACCGCTTCGGCGCGGCGGACGGACAGGCGCTGGTTGTAGGCGGCGCCACCGGTGCGGTCGGCGTGGCCGGACACCTCGATGCGGGTCGAGCCCACGGTGCGGGCGTTAGTCGCCGCCTCGGCGATGATCTGGCGGGCGCGGTCGGTCAGGTCGGCGCGATCCCAGTCGAAGAACACCAGGAAGGTGCGGGCCGGAGCGGGCGCGGGCGCCGGGGCCGGGGCAGCCACGGCCGGGGCCGGGGTGTTGAAGGCGTAGCGCAGGCCGATCAGGATCGAGTGGTTGTAGTTCGCCACCCGGCCGGTGCCGACCGTGGCGGCGCCCGTCGGATCGGTCACGGTGCCGGTGTAGCGGGTCGGCAGCGTGCCCATGAAGCGGTACTCGGTGGTCAGCGCGAGGCCCGGGGCGAACTGGTTCAGCCCGACCGCCATGCCGGCGATGAACTGGTAGGCGAAGCGGCCGCGGGTGCCGCTCAGCGCCAGCTGGTCGCCGCCCGCGTTGCCGCGCACGCCGCGCAGGTGCGTCCAGACATAGCCCGCGCCGAGACCGACGTAGGGGGTCAGGCTGGCGCCGCCCAGGTCGAACGCGGTCGGAATGTCATACAGGGCGTTGCCCATGATGCCGTACTGGTAGGTGTTGCCACCCACGCCGGCCAGGTTCACGCCGCCGGCCGACAGGCGACGCACGCGGTTCCAGCGGACGCTGCCCTCGATCTCGGCGCGGATGCCGTTGCCGAAGCCCCAGCCGACGCTGCCCAGACCGACCAGACCGATCTGAGAACGCTGGCCGATGCGGAGGCTGTCGCCGGGCGCATTCCAGGTCGAGTTCCGGTCGTGCAGGAAATTCCCGCCGACGCCGGCGCCGATGTACAGACCCTCGATGGGCTGCGCCTGGGCGGGCTGCGCCACGGCGGCCAGAGGGAGCGACAGCACGGTGGCCGCCAGAAGGGCCTTCTTGAAGCTCATCTTGCTTCTCCTTGGTGCGAACTACAGGGTGGCGTCAGGTCCGCGCGGCGCGCAGCGATGTCGCCTCGAAACAGTGATTAGCATCAGTTCGGCCTGGTTTGCACCACCTGTCAGGCATTTCCGAGCCTCCGTGGCATGAAAGCCACACCCAGTGCCCAGCGGCCACAGTGCCTCAGCCGGCGAAGACGGGAGGCCGCCAGCCAGCGGGCCGGGCAGCCAGGGAATCAAGCGGCATCAACAGGTTGGCATGGCCGAGCTTGCGGCCTTCCCGTGCCTCCGCCTTGCCATACCAATGTGGCGCCACACCGGGGGCCGCCAGGAGGCCCGTCCAGGCCGCCAGCCCCTCCGGCCCCACCAGATTGCCCATCACCGCATCGGCATGGCGGGCCGGGTCGCCCAGCGGCAGGCCGGCGACGGCGCGGACATGCTGCTCGAACTGCCCGCAGGCGCAGGCATCCATCGTCCAATGCCCGGAATTGTGCGGCCTGGGCGCGATCTCATTGCCCAGCAGCGTGCCGTCCGCCAGCAGGAACATCTCGAGCGCCATCAGCCCCACGAGGCCCAGCGACTCGGCGAGGCGCCGGACATGGCCGCGCGCCGCCTCGGCCACGACGGGCGGAATCCGCGCCGGGGCGAAGGACAGGTCGAGGATGTGGTGGCGGTGGATGTTCTCGGTCACGTCATAGACCGCGACCGCGCCATCGGCGCCGCGCGCCACGATGGCCGAGACTTCGGCCACGAAGGGCACGAAGGCCTCCAGCACGAGCGGCTTCGGCTGCAGCCGGGCGAAGGCGGCGGCGGCATCCGCGGGGTCGCGCAGCACCGCCTGGCCACGCCCGTCATAGCCCAGCCGGGTGGTCTTGAGCACCGCGGGCAGGCCGATGCGCTCCAGCGCGGCCGCGAGCCCCGATTCGTCGTGCACCGGCGCCCAGGGCGCCACCGGCACGCCGGCGCGTTCGAGGAAGCGCTTCTCCTCCAGCCGATCCTGGCCGATCGCCAGCACCCCCAGGCCGGGGCGGCAGGGCACGCGGCCCTCCAGCGCCGCCAGCGTTGCGGCGGGGACGTTCTCGAATTCGAAGGTCACCACATCCACCGCGGCGGCGAATCGGGCCAGCGCCTGCGTGTCGGCGTAGTCGGCGCGGGTGTGGGTGGTCGCCACCTGCATGCCCGGCGAATCGGCGTCGGGGGCGAAGACATGGGTGCGGTAGCCCAGCCGGGCGGCGGCCATGGCGCTCATCCGCCCGAGTTGTCCGCCACCCAGGATGCCGATGGTCGCGCCCAGCGGCAGCGGGCCCTCAGGCGGGGTCATGCGGCACGGCTTCGGTCTGCGCGGCGCGCCAGGCGGCCAGGCGGCGGCCCAGATCGGCGTCGGACAGCGCCAGGATCGAGGCCGCCAGCAGCCCGGCGTTGATCGCCCCCGCGCGGCCGATGGCCAGCGTGCCCACCGGCACGCCGCCGGGCATCTGCACGATGGACAGCAGCGAATCCATGCCCTTCAGCGCATGCGACTCCACCGGCACGCCCAGCACCGGCAAGGTGGTCATGCTGGCCGCCATGCCCGGCAGATGCGCGGCTCCGCCGGCGCCGGCGATGATCACCCGCAGGCCCCGCCCCGCGGCGTCGCGGGCGTAGTCATACAGGCGCTCGGGCGTGCGGTGGGCGGAGACGACGCGCGTCTCATGCGGGACGTCCAGGATGGCGAGGGTCTCGGCGGCATGGCGCATCGTCTCCCAGTCGGAGCGGCTGCCCATGATGACACCGACCAGTGGAGGGGTGCTCATGCGATGATGTCCGGCAGGATGCGGCTTTCCAGCCAGGCGATCTCGTCCTTCAGCTTCAGCTTGCGCTTCTTGAGGCGGACCATCTGCAACTGGTCGGTCGGGCTGTTCTCGAGGCGGGCGATCACGGTGTCGAGGTCGCGGTGCTCGCTGCGCAATTCATGCAGCCGGCGCAGCAGGGCCTCCTGGTCTTCCAGCATCACGATCAGCGGCCATCCCTGCCTGTACGCACCGGCCGAAAGGCCCCGATCGCGGCGCGCCGCTCACGGAAAAACAATGACCCCGGGCCGAGAGTGGCATTAGCATGACGGGGCGGCGGCGCAACAGGCTCGATGGGGAAGCCTCCCCGGGGCGGCCTGCGGCGCCGGCGGCGGGCAGGCCGCATGGCCGCCGCCACCACCCGCCCGGCATGCGGCCACAACACCCCCGGGGCCCAGGCCCCGGGCAGCGGAAGGATACGCCCGGCATGACCCAATCCTCCAGGCTTCAGGCCCTGGAAAGCCGCCACGCGGATCTCGAGTCGCGCATCGCCCAGGAGGGCAACCGGCCCCGGCCGGATGACACGGCGCTGGCCCGGCTGAAGCGGCAGAAGCTGCAGCTCAAGGAGGAAATGGAGCGGCTACGCCAGTCGCTTTGAGGCGCACCCGTCGGCGCGGGCGGGCTATTCGGCCTCGCTCGTCGTCGGGGCGGGCGCGGGCGCCTCGCGGCCCTCGGCGGCGAGGCGCTGCTGCGCCGCGGTCACTGCGGTGTTCAGCGCGCTCTGGGTGCACAGGCCGAGGATCACCGGATCGCGCGGCTTGATGTTCGCGCTGTTCCAATGGGTCTTGTTCGACACCTTCTCGATGGTGTCCTTGGTGGTGCCGAGCAGCTTCGCAACCTGCTGCACCTGCAGTTCGGGATGGTTGCGCAGCAGCCAGGCGATGCCGTCGGGCCGGTCGTGTCGCTTGGCCACCGGCGTGTAGCGCCCGCCCTTCTGGCGGGTGCGCGACAGCGGCACCGCCGTGGGCGCGAGCTTCAGCCGCGCCGTCGAATCGGCCTCGCAGCGGACGATGTCCTCCTGCGTGACCTGTCCATTGGCGACGGGATCATAGCCGACGATGCCCTGCGCCACCTCGCCATCCGCGATCGCCTGCACCTCGAGCGGATGCATCGCGACGAAATCCGCGATCTGCTCGAAGGAAAGCGAGGTCTTCTCGATCAGCCACACGGCGGTGGCCTTGGGCATGAGGGGCTGGGCCATCGGCAGTTCCGTCAATCTTGAGCCCCGGGGGCGGGACAGCGGGCATGGGTGGCCGGGCGCCCGCGAGGGCGGACACCGGGCGCGCCGCAGCCTATAGACCAGAATGCTCCGCGGTGGAAACTCACGCCGCGCCCGGCATCCCGCGGCGGGCAGGGCACGCCGTGGCGCCCCCTGCCCCCGGCCCGGTTCAGGCCGACTGCTCGATGACCGGCCGGCCGGCCTGGATGGCGATCCGGCGCGGCTTCAGCGCCTCGGGCATCTCGCGCTTCAGCGCGATATGCAGCAGGCCGTGCTCCATCTGCGCGCCGTGCACGACGAGGTGGTCGGCCAGGACGAAGCGCCGCTCGAAGGCACGGCCGGCGATGCCGCGATGGATGAAGCGGCGTTCGCGGCCGGGCTCGGCCTGGGCGTCGCCCGCCTTGCCGCTGACCAGCAGCGTGTCCTCGCGCACCATGATCTCGATGTCCTCGGGCGCGAAGCCGGCCACCGCCATGGTCAGGACATACTGGTCCTCGCCCACCACCTCGATGTTGTAGGGCGGGTAGGATGCCGTGTCGGGCTGGGCGCGGGCGCCGTCGAGCAGGCGCGCGAATCGGTCGAAGCCGATCGCGGTGCGCATCAGGGGAGAGAAGTCGATCGCGTTCATCAGGAACCTCCTGCACAGCAAGGTCCGGTTGGGCGGCCGCCGCGTCGCATCCCGCAAGGGCGATGCACGGCACGGTCCGCACCGGGGCCCCTCAGGGCACCCCGGCGATGCAGGAGGTGCTTTCGCCGCCCCGCCAATTCAAGGGGCGGCGCAGGGCGTCACTTCTTGCGCGCGCCGAGGCCCGCGAATTTCTTGTTGAACTTCGCCACCTGCCCGCCGGTGTCGATGATGCGCTGCACGCCGGTCCAGGCCGGGTGGCTCTTGGGATCGATGTCCAGCCGAATGGTGTCGCCCGGCTTGCCCGCGCAGCTTCGCGTGGTGAAGGTCGTGCCATCCGTCATGATGACGTTGATCTCGTGATAGGCGGGGTGGGTGTCGGGCTTCATCGCGAATGTCCGGGGCTGCGGCAGGCCGCGATGGCGGCCCGGCCGTGGATCGCGGGGGCTTAGGCCATGGGGGGCGGCCATGCAAGGGCCGGTTCCGGAGGGGGCCGGACGGCGCGGCTTAACCGAAAGCACACCCGCCCATGGCACGCACCGGGCGAAGGAGGTCGGCATGCAGCGACAGGCGCAGCGCCCCGGCCATCCGCTGGCGCCCGACCGCGAGGAGCTGGCGCGGCTGGTCGCCATGCTGGAGCGCAGCGGGATGGCGGCGGAACGCCCGGAGGCCGCGGCGCTGCTGGCGCGTTCTCGCGCGCTGCTGGCGCGGCGCCCGGCGAGG
>SKWC01000282.1 GCA_007129145.1 Rubritepida sp. | reverse complement strand
TGCAGCACACAGCTGCGCAGCCGCGCGGGCGATGCGGCATCCTCGGCCCCGGAGCAGACGATGACCGCGCGGCTGCGCAGCGCGGCCCGCAGCCCGGGCAGCATGGCGCGGCGCTGCCGCCACAGCAGCGCCGCATCCGACCAGGGCATGGGGCGGGCGCCAGCCAAACCGGCGCGCCTCAGCGGCGGCCGAGCAGGCGGCCCATCGCCATGCCCGCCAACGCCACCACCGTGTCCACCAGATATCGCCAGCTCGAGACCGAGATGTCTATGCCCAGGCGGTGCACCTGCAGCAGCATCTCCGCCCGGGGGCCGTGCAGATCCTCGCGCAGGCGCGTCAGCACGTCGCCATCGAGGTTCACGACGGTCTGCGCCATGACCTCCTCGGTGCCCACCTCCCACATCTTGCGCAGCAGGATCAGGTCGCCAATGGCCATGCCCAGATCGGCATCCTGCAGGCGCATGGAGGCCAGCGCCCTGCGGTTGCGCCCGGCCACGCGGGCGAAGCCCTCGTCCTGGCGTTCCAGGATGCCCTTGATCGCGTCGCAGTTGTTGCAGATGCGCGCCAGCAGCACGCGCTGGCTGGCGCTGAGCGCCGCGGCCTCGGGCGCCTCGCTCAGCGCGGCGTTCTTGGCGGTCCAGCGCAGCCAGTCGAAGGTGGCCGCGTCCACGCTCAACAGGTCGTTGTCGAGCGCGGCCGGCGCATCCGGCGCGCGCCAGATGACCGCGAGGGCGCGCGCATGGGTGATGCGCGCGGCCGGATCCCCGCCGCCCCGCAGCAGCAGCGCCCGGGTGGCGAGCACATCCACCCCCATCCGCGCCATGGCCTGCGCGTATTCGCCGGCGAGGTCGAGCAGCGCATGTGGCGCGGGCGGCATGGGCTCGGCCGTCATGTTGCTCTTGATGATGGTGTTGATCTCGAGCGTGAGCAGGCTGCGCGCCACCCCGCGCAGATCCGGCCTGCCCCCGCCGGGAGCACCCCCGCTGAAGAACAGAGCACCCAGGCGCATCGCGTGCCGTCTCAGCCGCCCGGTGGCGGCGCGGGCGGCGCATCCAGCCCGCGCAGCGTCTCGGCCGCGCTGCCCAACAGCTGGGTCAGGCTGCGCAGATTGCCCTCCACGATGGCCTGGGCCTGCCTCACCGATTCCTCATGCAGCGCGCGCAGCGCGGCATGCCCGGGGTCCAGCACGGCCGGGCTCAGCACATTGGTCACATCGCCGGCCACGAGGTGCACATCGGTGACCATGCTCACGGCCGCCTGCCCAGCCCCCTGGCTTGGCGGGGCGGGCAGCTCGACCTTCAGCTGGCCGATCGGGCCGGTGATCCGGGCATCGCCCAGCACCGTGATGACGCGCAGATGGGTCAGGCGCTCCAGCGTCTCGCTCAGCGCGGCGCTGGCCTTCTCGAGCAGGGTGGGCATGGGCGAACTCGCTCCCTGGTTGCAGTCGGTTTAGGCTGGCACGGCGCGCGCGCGTATGGGAAGCGCGGCTTGCGGCCTCGCGCGCCGCGGGCCTAGCCTCTGCCATAGGGGCGGCGGAATGGCCGCCCGGGAGGAACAACCCGATGAACACCGCCCTCGATGGCCTGGTCGTGCTGGACCTGACCAATTTCCTCTCCGGCCCCTACTGCACCATGCTGCTGGCGGACATGGGCGCCGATGTCATCAAGGTCGAGCGCCCCGACGGCGGCGACGACGCGCGGCGAATGCCGCCCTTCGTGGATGGGCGCAGCGCCTGCTTCGCGGTGTGGAACCGCAACAAGCGCAGCATCACCCTCGACCTCAAGAAGCCCGAGGACCTGGCGGTGTTGCGCCGCCTGGCCGCGCGCGCCGATGTGCTGGTCGAGAATTTCCGCCCGGGCACCCTGGGCCGCGCGGGGCTCGGCTACGCGGATGTGAAGGCGCTGAACCCGCGGCTGATCTACGCCTCCATCTCGGGCTTCGGCCAGGACGGGCCCTGGGCGGGGCATGGCGGGCTCGACATGATGGCGCAGGCCATGTCGGGGCTGATGTATGGCAACGGCCCGCCCGACGGCGAGCCCTACCGCCTGCCCATCGCCGTCACCGACGTCACGGCGGGCATGTTCACCTGTGTCGCGGTGCTGGGCGCGCTGGCGGCGCGGGCGCGCACCAACGAGGGCCAGTACATCGACCAGTCGCTGCTGGAGGCCGGCCTCGCGCTCGGCGTCTATGAGGCCGCCCATGTGCTGACCCACGGCACGCGGCCCGAGCGGCTGGGCCAGCGCCACCGCGCCTCCGCACCCTACCGGGTGTTCCGCACCGAGGATGGCTGGATCACGCTGGGCGCCGCGAAGAACAAGTTCTTCAAGGAGCTGACGCGCATCATCGGCCTGCCCGAACTGGCCGCGGACCCGCGCTTCGCCAACAACCCCGACCGCGTGGCCCGCAACGATGAGCTGAACGCCATCATCCAGGAGCGCCTGGCCACCCGCCCCAGCGCGCATTGGCTGGCCGAACTGGGGGCGGCCGGCGTGCCCTCCGAACCCGTGCTCTCCTATGACGAGGCGCTGGCGCATCCGCAGGGCCGGGCGCGCAAGGTGGTGGCCGAGTTCACCGACCCGGAGCGCGGCGTGATCCGCACCCTGGCACCGCCGGTGCGGCTGTCGGGCACGCCCGCCGCCGTTCGCCGCCGCGCGCCCGACCTGGGCGAGCACGGCGCCGAGATCATGGCCTGGCTCGACGCGCAGGAGCGCGCCGCGGCGGAGTAGGGAAGGGCGCTGCTCCGCCACCGCCATCTGGCGCGGGTCAAGGCGGCGCCACAGCGACGCGCCCAGCTCATGCACGGTCAGTGGGCTCGCGGCTGCGCGCAGGCGCAGAGCCCTTGTCTGGATCCGGCCCGCGTTCATCACCGTGATCCGGTTGGGTGTCGTCATGACCTTCGCCTGATCAAGCGTCGCATGGACGATGCTGATCCTGTACCTGTCATGCCGGCGGCGGGGCTGGAGGTGCATCGCCGCGCGCGCGTGCCACGCGCTCCTGCTGCCCAGACGAGAGTTCGGGATTGTCCTGGCGGCAAGCCCGGCGGCGCGCCAGCCCCCGTCCACAATTGCGACGGCCGATCAGGCTGGGACGCGCCTTTCCTCCTGCCCCATGTAGTCCCGCGTCAGTGGCAGAGCGCCGATGGAACCGGCGATCTGCATCTGCCAGACCATGTGGCCCATGCGGCGGAAGGCCAGCTCGCAGCCGGAGAGGTAGAATTCGAACATCCGGCAAAGGCGCTCGTCGTAGCGCGCCGCGATCTCCGCGCGCCGCGCGGCGAAGCGCACGCGCCAGTGGCGCAGCGTCTCGGCGTAGTGCAGCCGCAGGATCTCGATGTCGGTCACCCACAGCCCCGAGGCCTCCACGGCGGGCAGCACCTCCGACAGCGCGGGGGAGTAGCCGCCGGGGAAGATGTATTTCGCGAGCCATGGGTTGGTCGCACCCGGCCCGCCCGATCGGCCGATCGCGTGCACCAGCCCCACCCCGTCGGGCTTCAGCACCTCGCGCAGGGAGCGGAAGAAGCGGCGGTAGTGGTCGAGTCCCACATGCTCGAACATGCCGACAGAGACGATGCGGTCCACCGGCTCGCGCCATGCGCGGTAGTCCATCAGTTCGAAGCGCACCCGATCCGACAGGCCGGCTTCCTCCGCGCGCCGCCGCGCGACGCCGAGCTGTTCCTCCGACAGCGTGATGCCGGTCACCCGCGCCCCATGCTCGCGCGCGAGGGTGATCGCCATGCCGCCCCAGCCGCAGCCGATGTCGAGCACATGCAGCCCCGGCCGGTCGAGGCGCAGCTTCGCCGCGATGTGGCGCTTCTTGGCGGCTTGCGCCTGGTCCAGCGTCTCCTGGCCGGTTCGGAAATAGGCACAGGAATACTGGCGGTCGGCATCGAGGAACATCTCGTAGAGCCGCCCGTCCAGATCGTAGTGGTGCGCGACATTGCGCCGCGCGCGGGAGGCGGGGTTCCATTGGTCCAGGCGCCGCTTCGCCACCCGCCAGGCGTCCATCACCCGCGCCACCGGATGCGTGCCCCCCTCCATCATGTTCAGCACCAGAAGGTCCAGCAGGTCATGGAGGTCGCAATCCAGCGGCGCGACCTCGTCCTCCATGTAGCCCTCACCAAGCGCGAGGTTGGGGTTCAGCAGCAGCCGCCGGGCGGCGCGGCGCGTGCGGATGTCGAGGCCCGCCTCGGGGCCGGGCTGCGGCCCCCGCAGATGGTGCAGGCCGCCGTCCGGCATGCGCAGATGCAGCGTGCCCAAGCGGATCATGCGGGCAAGGACGGGAAGCAGCATGGACGCACCCTCCAACCAGCCTCCACAGCATGGCCGGAAGGGCGCGCCCCCCTCAAGTCTTTCTATGCGCGGGCGTCAATTGTCGTTGGCGAGCACCGCCTGCACTTCCTGGCGTGGCACCTCGATGGTCACGCCGGCGCGCTCGGTCTGCAGGATCATGGCCGCGCGCGAGTCGCGGTGGCCCCAGCCGCGCGCCAGCGCCTCGGTCATCTCCTCCAGCGTCAGGTGCGACAGGCGCATGGGCACGCCCAACTCGCGCCCCAGCGCGGTGGCGAGGCTGACATCCTTGTGCGCGAGGCGCAGCGCGAAGCGCGCGGGGTCGAAGCTGCCCACCAGGAACTGGTCGCCCAGCCGGTCGAAGGTGCGGCTGCGGCCGGATGCACCCTGGCGCACCGCCTTCCACAGCGTCAGCGGGTCCACGCCCCCCTTCACGCCCATGGTGAAGGCCTCGGCCAGCGCGACATTGATGATGTAGCCCGAGAGGTTGTGCACCAGCTTGGCCACCGAGGCCGCGCCGATCTCCCCGATGTACATCACCTGGTCGCCGATCGCGTCGAGCACGGCGCGGTGGCGGTCGAACACCGCCTGCTCGCCGCCCACCCACAGCGCGAGCTTGCCCGATTCCGCGCCCTGCGGCCCGCCGCTGACCGGGCAGTCCATCAGCGTCGCACCCTTCTCGGTGAAGGCGGGCGCGAGGCGGCGCACCAGCGAGGGCGCGTTGGTCGAGAGGTCGAACACCGCGAGCCCGGGCTGGGCGCCGGCCAGCAGCCCGGCTTCGCCCATCGCCACCGCCTCGAACTCGGGCGGGCCGGGCAGGGAGGTGAAGACGACCGGTGCGGCCGCCGCGACCTCGGCCGGCGAGGCCGCCCATTGCGCGCCCCGGCCGATGTGCGGCTCGGCCGCCTCGCGGCGCAGGTCATGCACGACCAGCTCGAAGCCGGCCTTCTGCAGATTGGCGGCCATGTGCCGGCCCATGATGCCCAGGCCGATGAAACCGATCTTCATGCGCGTGTCCTCCCGCGTTGTGGCGGAAGGCTGGCATGGGCCGGGCAGGGTGGAAAGCGCCCGGCCATGCGGATTCAGCGCGGCTGGTCGTCCACCCGCACCTCGACGCGGCGGCTCTCCAGGCTGTCGAAGCCGGGCACGATGCCGCGGCCGACCATGCGGAGGCGTTCCGCAGGCACGCCGCGCTCCACCAGCGCGTCGAAGACCATGCGCGCGCGCAGTTGTCCGAGCAGTTCATTGGCGCCCTGGCTGCCCTGCGGGCCGGTGAACCCCTCCACCAGGACCGGGACGTCCGGATGTTCGGCCGCCAGCGCGGCGATGCGGTCCAGCCCCGCCAGCGCCGCGTCATCCAGCGCCGCCGACCAGGTCTCGAAGAAGACGATGAAGGCGCGCCCTCGTGCCGGTGGCGGAGTGCTGGCCGCGGCGGGGGCGGCGGACATCAGGCCGCCCAGGGCGAGGGCGGCGAGCGGACGGCGACGGATCATGGCGCGAAGCCTCCAGGGATGGATGGCGCGTTCATGCCGTGCCGCGCGTCTCTTGTCACGGCGCTTGACCAGGGGGGGCGGCATCCGGAAGGCTGGCGGCATGGATCACATCCTCGACGACGGCACCGCCTATCCCCGTGACTTCCACGGCTACGGCCCGCACCCGCCCGATCCGCGCTGGCCGAATGGCGCGCGCATCGCGCTGTCCTTCGTGCTGAACTACGAGGAGGGGGGGGGAAAATTCCGTCCTGAACGGCGACGCCCACAGCGAGGCCTATCTGCATGAGGTCCCGGGCGGGCCGCCGGTGATGGGCGCGCGAAACCGCACGGTGGAGAGCCAGTTCGACTACGGCGCGCGCGCCGGGGTTTGGCGGGTGCTGCGCCTCTTCGCAGACCGGCGCCTGCCGCTGACGGTCTATGCGGTGGGGCGTGCGCTGGAACTCAATCCCGCCGTGGCGGGCGCCTTCGCCGCCGCGGGCCATGAGGTGGCAAGCCACGGCTGGCGCTGGATCGACTATCATTCCGTGCCCGAGGCGCAGGAACGCGAGGAGATCGCGCGCTGCGTGGCGACCATCGAACGCCTGTGCGGGCAGCGGCCGGTTGGCTGGTACACGGGCCGCATCTCGCCCAACACGCGCCGCCTGGTCGCCGCGCATGGCGGCTTCCTGTATGACAGCGACGCCTATGACGACGACCTGCCGCATTACGTAGAGGTCGAGGGCCGGCCGCATCTCGTGCTGCCCTACACGCTGGACAACAACGACATGAAATTCGCCGTGCCCCCCGGCTTCGGCGACCCGGACGGATTCGAACGCCACCTGCGCGACAGCTTCGACATGCTGCGCGCCGAGGGCGGGCGGATGATGAGCGTGGGGCTGCACTGCCGGCTGGTGGGCCGGCCGGGCCGGGCCGCCGCGCTGGCCCGCTTCCTCGACCATGTCCGGCAGTTCAGCGATGTCTGGGTGGCGCGGCGGGAGGACATCGCCCGCCACTGGTGGACGACGCACCCGCCGCGCTGAGCGGGCGCGGCGGCCTCA
>SKWC01000119.1 GCA_007129145.1 Rubritepida sp. | reverse complement strand
GGAGGTGTTGTCGGTCTTGAAGGACAGCTTGCCGCTCTGCATCCCGGTCTGCACGAGTTCCAGCACGGGCTGGATCCGGCCGATCTTGTCGGTGCCGGACTTGAAGTAGAGCTGCATGGCGTCCTTGATGACCTTGGCATCGGGATGCCGCAGCCAGCCGATGGTCCGCTGGACCGTGCTGAAGGCCTGCTCGACCGTCTCCATCGAGGCCTTGGCCGCCTCCTTGTCGAGGAAGAGCTCGCGGTGCTTGAGCCGGACGCCGCCGAAGGATGTTGACTTCTTCGACCCGAACCACGCAACTTTGTTGCCGAATTGCAT
Source organism: Rubritepida sp. (assembly GCA_007129145.1). Taxonomy (GTDB): domain Bacteria; phylum Pseudomonadota; class Alphaproteobacteria; order Acetobacterales; family Acetobacteraceae; genus Roseococcus. Next base: position 6,503 of record SKWC01000119.1, on the reverse strand, counting down.
TCCGCCGTCCTTTCCTTTGGCCCATCGGAGGGCAGAGAATAGCAACGCGCCGCATGGCGCGAAGAAAATTCGCGCCATGCGTGCGGGGCATCAGCCCCGGGTCAACTCCAGATAGCCCAGCCCGTCCATGCGGCAGCGCCAGCCGGGGCCCACCAGGGTGCTGGTCTCATCCTCGACGACGATGCAGGGGCCCGCGACGCTCGCCCCCGGCGCCATGGTCTCGCGCGCATAGACCGCCCATTCCGCGACGTCGCCGGTGGCGGTGTCGCGGACCTGCTGCGCGCGGATGGGGGCGGGGGCGGGGGCGTCGGCCACCTCGGCGGTCGGCAGCACACCCTCCACCTCGGTGGCCACCGTCACGGCGAAGCTCAGCACCTCGACATCCGAACCGGGCACCGGGCGGTCGTAGAAGCGGCTGTATTCGCGGTCGTATTCGGCGCGGATGGCCGCCACATCGGCCTCGGTCAGCGGCCGCGCCGGCAGCGCCACCGCGATCTCATGGCCCTGGCCGACATAGCGCATGTAGGCGATGCGGGTTTCCTTCGTCGGCGCGCCGAAGCTGCCGCGCGCCACCACCGACTCGGCCTCGGCGCGCATCGAATCGAGCAGCGCGTTCACGCCCTCGAGGTCGAAGCGCGCGAAGCGGGTGTAGAGGCTTTTCACCACCTCATAGGCCACGGGCGCGCGCAGGAAGCCGATGGCGCTGCCCACCCCGGCACCCGAGGGCACCAGGATGCGGTCCACGCCGATCTTCTCGGCCACCCGGCAGCCATGCACCGGCCCGCCGCCGCCGAAGGCGATGACGGCGCGGCCCTCATAGGATTTCCCGCTCTCGATGGCGTGCACCCGCGCGGCGTTCGCCATGTTCTCGTCCACCACCTCGACCACGCCCAGCGCGGCGAGGCCGGTCTCCAGGCCGAGCGCCTGGCCGACATGCGCATCAAGCGCCGCCGCGGCGGCGGGCACGTCCAGGGCCAGGCTGCCGCCGGCGAAGCTTTCGGGGTCATAGCGGCCGAGGCAGAGGTTGGCGTCGGTGACCGCCGGGCGCGTGCCGCCGCGGCCATAGCAGGCCGGCCCCGGGCTCGCGCCCGCGCTTTCGGGCCCGACCTGGATGCGCCCCAGCGCGTCGAGCTTGGCCAGCGACCCGCCGCCCGCGCCGATCTCGACCATCTCGATCACGGGAATGCGCAGCGGCAGGCCCGAACCCTTCTGGAAGCGGCCGACGCGCGCCACCTCGAAGCTGCGGCTTGCCTGGGGGGCGTAGTCGTCGATCAGGCAGACCTTGGCCGTGGTGCCGCCCATGTCGAAGCTGAGCACCTTCGGCAGGCCGCGCTGCCGCGCCACATAGGCCGAGAAGATCGCACCCCCCGCCGGGCCGCTTTCCACCAGCCGGATCGGGAAGCGGGCCGCGGTCTCGATGGTGGTCAGCCCGCCGCCGGAGAGCATGAGGAACAGCGGCGCGGCCACCCCCATCTCGCGCATGCCCGACTCCAACCGGCCCAGGTAGCGCGCCATCAGCGGCTGCACATAGGCGTTGGCGGCGGTGGTGGAGAAGCGCTCCCACTCGCGCATCTCGGGGCTGACCTCGCTGGAGAGCGAGATGGGCAGCTCGGGCCATTCGGCGCGGATGATCTCGGCCGCGCGGCGCTCATGGGCGGGGTTCACGAAGCCGTGGATGAAGCCGATGGCGAGGCTCTCGATGCCCTCCGAGCGCAGGAAGGGGATTTGCGCGGCCACCGCGGCCTCGTCGAGCGGGCGCAGCACATGGCCCGTATTGTCCAGCCGCTCGGGCACGGGCAGGCGCCAGCGGCGCGGCACCAGCGGCTCGGGCAGGTCGATGTTGAGGTCGTACTGGTCGTAGCGGCTCTCGTTGCCCAGCGCGAGGACGTCGCGGAAGCCCTCGGTGGTCAGCAGCGCGGTGCGCGCGCCCTTGCGCTCGATCAGCGAGTTAGTGGCGAGCGTGGTGCCGTGGATGAACAGGGTCACATCCGCCGGGGTGAGGCCGGCGCGGGCGAGTGCGGCGCGCACGCCCTCCAGCACGCCCTCCTCCGGGGCGGCGGGGGTGGTCAGCACCTTGGCTGTCCAGCGGGTGGTGGTGCCCTCCGCGTCGGTCGCCTCCAGCGCCACATCGGTGAAGGTGCCGCCGATGTCCGCGGCCAGTCTTACCGACTGCTGATCGAGTCCTGCCAAACCCCTGGCTCCCATGCATTCTGTCCGGTCATCGGGCAGGATGGACGAAGCCGTGCCGCGCGAAAAGGCAGGCGCGTCGCTTTCCCGGCGCGGCGGCGCATCGACAGGCTTGCGTTTGGGGCAGTTCTGCCCCGATCCTCGCGCATCAAAGAGGCAAGACAGGGACAGGCACAGCCATGAACACCACCCGCCGTTCCATCCTGGCCGCGGCCGCTGCGGCGCCGCTGCTGCCCGGGGCCGCCGCGCTCGCCCAGGCGCGCTGGCAGATGGCCACCCCCTATCCGGAGGGGAACTTCCACACCCGCAACGTCATCGCCTTCCTGGAGGAGCTGCGCACCGCCACCTCCGGGCGCATCAACGTCCAGCTGCATCCCAACGCCTCGCTGCTGCCGATGGCGCAGATCAAGCGCGGCACCCAGACCGGCCAGGTGCAGATGGGCGAGATCCTGCTCTCGGCCTATGGCAATGAGGATGTGATCTTCGAGGTGGACAGCATCCCGCAGCTGGTGCCCACCTATGAGGCCTCCCGCCGGCTGAACGAGGTGAGCCGCCCCTTCATCCAGCAGCGCTTCGAGCGCCAGGGGCTGGAGCTGCTCTACATAGTGCCCTGGCCATCTTCGGGCTTCTACACCAACGTGCCGGTCGAGAGCCTGGAGGTGCTGCGCGGCACCCGCTTCCGCACCTTCAACGTGATGACCAACCGCTTCGCCACGCTGATCGGCGCCAACCCGGTGCTGATCCAGGCCGCCGAGGTGCCGCAGGCCTTCGCCACGGGGGTGGTGAACGCCATGGTCACCAGCGCGGCCACGGGCGTGGACAGCAGCGCCTGGGATTTCGCGCGCTACTTCACCCATGTGGGCTTCACCTACACGCGCAACGCGGTCTTCGCGAACCGCCGCGCCATCGCCGCGCTTTCGGCGGCCGACCAGGCCGCGCTGCGCGCCGCCGCCCGCACCGCCGAGGAGCGCGGCTGGCGCATGAGCGAGGAGGCGCGCACCGCCACCACCCGCACCCTGGGCGAGCGCGGCATGATCACCTCCGAGGGCAATCCCGCCGTGATGGAGGCGATGGCCCGCGTCTCGGAGCAGATGGTCGAGGAATGGCTGACCCGCGCCGGCGATGACGGGCGGCGCATCATCGAGGCCTACCGGGCCGCGCGCGGCTGATGCTGCTGCGACGCGCGCTGGACGCGCTCTATCTCGCTTCCGGCGCGCTCGCGGCCACGGCGCTGTTCGGCATCTTCGCGGTGATGATCGCGCAGGTCGGGCTGCGCCTGTTCTCGATCCAGTTCCCCGGCGCCACCGACCTCACGGGCTATCTCTGCGTGGCGGCGGCCTTCCTGGGCCTCGCCTGGACCTTCCGCCGGGGTGAGCTGATCCGGGTGGGGCTGCTGATCGAGCGCGTGCCGGCGCGGGTGCGGCGCTGGATGGAACTCGCCGTGCTCACGCTGGCCGCCGTCCTGGTCGCCTACATCCTGCGCTGGACCTTCGAGGACATGATGTTCAGCCTCGAGATCAACGAGGTGGCGCAGGGCACGGTGCCCTGGCCGCTCTGGGTGCCGAAGCTGCCGCTGGTGATCGGCGTCGCCATCCTGCTGGTGGCGGTGCTGGACGAATGGGTGCGGGTGCTGCGCGGCAGCCAGCCCAGCTATGCGGCGGCCGCCGAGGCGCGACGCGCCCGGCAGGATTTCAAGGAGTAGCACGGCATGGGCCTGCTGGAGTTGGCGCTGCTTCTGCTCGTGCTGCTGGTGTTCCTGCTGGGTGCGGGGCTTTGGGTGGCGCTGGCGCTGGCCGGCGTGGGCTATGTGGCGATGGTGCTGGTGCATCCCTCGCCGGGGCTGTTCCTCGCTTCCGCCTATTGGGAGGGCGTCTCCTCCTGGACGCTGGCCGCCCTGCCCATGTTCATCTGGATGGGCGAGATCCTGTTCCGCACCCGCCTGTCGAACGAGCTGTTCAGCGGCATCGCGCCCTGGGTGCGACGCCTGCCGGGGCGGCTGCTGCATGTGAACATCTTCGCCTGCGGGCTGTTCGGCTGCGTCAGCGGTTCCTCGGCGGCCACCTGCGCCACGGTCAGCAAGATCGCCCTGCCCGAGTTGCAGAAGCGCGGCTACAGCGAGCAGGTGGCGATCGGCAGCCTGGCCACCGCGGGCACGCTCGGGCTGCTGCTGCCGCCCTCCATCATCATGGTGGTCTATGCGGTGGCGGCCGAGGTCTCGATCATCCGCATCTTCATCGCGGGCTTCGTGCCCGGGCTGCTCGTGATCGTGCTGTTCAGCCTGTACATCGCCGTCTGGGCGCTGCTGAACCCCGCGCGCCAGCCCGCGCCCGAGCCGCGCCTGTCCTTCGGGCGCAAGCTGCGCGCCTCGGCGCAGCTGATCCCCTGCGTGCTGCTGATCATCGGCGTGATCGGCTCCATGCTGGGCGGCATCGCCACCGCCACCGAGGCCGCGGCCTGCGGCGTGCTGGGCAGCCTGATCCTGGCCGCCGCCACCGGGGGGCTTTCCTGGCGCAGCTTCGTGGACAGCCTGGCCGGCGCCACGCGGCTGTCCTGCATGATCCTGTTCATCCTGGCCGGGGCCGCCTTCCTGACCAAGGCGATGGCGCTGACCGGCATCCCCGCCGCCCTGGCCGGCGCGGTGGCCGAGGCCGGGCTCAGCCCCTATGCGATCATCGCCATCCTGACGCTGGTCTATATCGTGATGGGCATGGCGCTGGATGGCGTGTCCATGATCGTGCTGACCACCTCGGTGGTGGTGCCGATGGTCACCGCCGCAGGCTTCGACCTGATCTGGTTCGGCATCTTCATCATCCTGCTGGTCGAGATCGGCCAGGTGACCCCGCCGGTGGGCTTCAACCTGTTCGTGATGCAGTCCATGACCGGCAAGGAGCAGCTGGAGGTCGCCTGGGCGGCGCTGCCCTTCTTCCTGATGCTGGTGCTGGCGGTGGTCCTCATCACCCTCTTCCCGCCCATCGTGACCTGGCTGCCTGACCTGCTGTTGTCGCGCTGAGCCGGGTCATTCCCCGCGCCGATGACGCCGATCGGCGCGCCGGATTGGCAGGATGCTGCGCCGCACCCCATATCCGATCCCGAAACGGAGCCTCCAGGAGCACCCATGACCGACGCCCTTTCCGCCGACGCCCTCGACCAGATCTTCCGCAGCGCGCGGACCCAGAACAAGTGGCAGGACAAGCCCGTGGCGCCGGAGACGCTGCACGCGCTCTATGACCTGCTGAAGTGGGGCCCGACCAGCGCCAACTGCTCGCCGGCGCGCTTCATCTTCGTACAGTCGCCCGAGGGCAAGGAGAAGCTGCGGCCCGCCCTCTCGAAGGGCAATACGGAGAAGACGATGACGGCGCCGGTGGTGGCCATCGTCGCGCATGACCCGAAGTTCTACGAGGAACTGCCGCGGCTGTTCCCCCATGCCGACGCCAAGTCCTGGTTCACCGGCAACTACTCCTTGACCGAGCAGACCGCCTTCCGCAACGGCACGCTGCAGGGCGCCTATCTGATCATCGCCGCCCGTTCGCTCGGCCTCGATTGCGGCCCCATGAGCGGCTTCGACAATGCCAAGGTCGATGAGGCCTTCCTGGCCGACAAGGGTTGGAAGTCCAACTTCCTGGTCAACCTCGGCCATGGCGACCCGTCCGGGGTGATGGAGCGCCTGCCGCGCCTCGAATTCGACGAGGCCTGCCAGATCGTCTGAGCCCGGATCGCCTGAGCCCGGATCGCCTGGGCGCGGGCTCACCCGCTCCCGGGGAGGGTGAGGCGGTAGCCGCCCTCCCCGGTGCGGACCAGCCCGCCATCGGCGCCGGCGCGCTCCAGCTTGCGGCGCAGCCGGTAGATATGCGTCTCCAGCGTGTGGGTGTCGGCGCCCACGGCATAGCCCCAGACCTCGCGCAGCAACTCTGCGCGCGGCACGCTGCGTCCGGCCGCGCCATGCAGGTGCAGCAGCATCGCCGCCTCCTTCTCGGTGAGGCGGATGACCGCGCCCGTGGCGGTGCGCAGCCGTCGCTGCGCCGGGTGGAACTCATGCCCGCCAAGGGCGACCGCGCCTGCCGCGGCCTCGTGCCGCGCCAGCAGAAGCCGCAGGCGGTCCAGCATGTCACCGAGGCGCAGCGGCTTGGGGCAGCGTTGTTCCGGCCCGACGCCCGGCGCCTCGCCCAGCACCAGCACGGGGCGCCCCTGCGCGGGATCCCGCAGGCGCGCGAGCCATTCCGCCGGCCCGGGCGGCAGGGCGGCGTCCAGCAGGGTCGCGGCGATCCGCGGGGCGCCGCGCAGCAGCAGACGGGCCGCCTCCTGGCCGGTGACGGCCT